>JBGTRP010000040.1:0-17371 GCA_041940685.1 Acanthopleuribacteraceae bacterium | reverse complement strand
TTCGAACGCCAATATTAGCACATTGCGCGGTGAATAGGATGCCCGAAAAGGAGAAAGTGGAAAGGTCCAGCGTGAATCGATATTTTTAAAATTCGCAATAGAGAAAATGCACCGCGAGTCAGGTCTTCGGTTGTCGTCAGAGATGTCGCCTCAGTTTTTGTATTTGTTGGTTTTGGTTTGCTTTTTGACCATTGCTGAAATGCATGCTTGAGAGTGCCAAACTTATACAATTCAAGTAGTTACAACACCATCCCGAAACCAATTGGATTCGATTCCCGGCGCCTCCACCAATCGGCTCGTTTCGCGCGCTTAAGGCGGGCCATCCTACTGACCTTGGAGTCGGCGTAGCCCTTCACCATGCTAATAAAGGATCGACCCACCGGCAAAACATCGGCCAGCTCAGCTTGGTTGCTCAAAGCCATACCGGGATCGAGTTTCGGCAATGACAGGGCCCGATAAAAGACCGAATACCTATAAAAGTGATTTCTCGCGTCTCTCATGGTGAATCATTCGGAGAACCCATGCACTATAGGCTACAGATCCCCAAATCAGGCAAAAACCCAAGCAACGCGTGAGAAAGGCTACACTGTTGTCCCACTGGAGCAAGCCGAGGTGATCCAAAAGGTAGTGCCAGTCATGAATCGGAATGCCGCCTCCTACCGTGACCAATGGCAGGAGCCGCTCCTGAGCATCGGCTTGATAAATGGCGACGTTGTAACAATTGGCGCCCAGCCAGCAACCACAAAACCCAATACCGAAGTAGTCGGGCTGACGATAGAAAACGATCCCGCAAATGACCGGCGCGGCCAACTGGAGCAAGGTTCCGCCCAGGATCATGAGAAACCTGGGGAACATGGAAAATAATAGATGGCCAGCCTCGTGAATGGCCAAGTTGATGCCGTCAAAGATCGCATGATGTTCGGGGTTGATTAGGTAGCGAATTCCCAAGTAGGTCATATACAACAAAAGCGGAATACGGGGCCAGACAGAGCGATCGGAAGCCCAAACACGGATGTTCTCCTCATGGTTGTTCATGAAGTTCCGCAGAGCGGACGGTTGGTCCGACCCCGCGGGCAAATCGATTTTTTTCCGTGCGGAAACAGGACGCGCTTTTGATCGCGTTGCGCCCTTTGACGCCCGGGGCGAACGATGGGCCAATTTTGCAAAAACCACGCCGCAATGATCGCATTCCGTTGCCGTGGCGATCCGTTGTGGCGATCCCAACAAGGCTTTGCCACAAACTTCACAATGAGTTCGGGTCATGGCAAATCCTTCCCAACATGTCGGAAACCGGTCACGGAGCCTTTATGCCGAGCTTTTTGGTGATGAAATCACCGGTGAGGTGCTTGACCACGTCAAAGGGTTCGCATTTGCTCCGTTCCGATTCCACGGGAATAGGTCCGATCTTCCTGGCCACCTTCAGGGCAGGGCCGTGTAAGGCTCGGTTGCGTTTGCCCATGCCCATGAGCGCGGTACCCATGGCGAGATGCACCGCGGGGTCCTCCCGCGAAAAAGATTGATCGATGTGCTTGATCTTTTCGAGAAAAAAAGCGTCATCCGGAGCGCTTTTTTTTCGGGACTTGGCCACTTCGTACAACAGGCCGTAGCCACAACTGCGGCGCATGGGATCGGTGCCGTGGATCCAATCGCAGACAAGTTCCACGACGAAGGGCGTTTTGGCCAGGGTAGCGTCGCAGGAGGAAAACACATGGGCCAGGAAGCCTTGATTCAGGTCTTCTACCTGGGCCTCGGCCTGGGCCCGAGTGACCTGCTTGGGGTCGTCGATCAGCAACCCGATGATGCGGGCGTCATAGACGTCACTGTTCCAAAGGTCCAGCGCCAGGGCATGATCCCTGCCGATTTGTTTGGCCAGCTTGCGCAACACCGTCAAACCGATGCCGAAGCTTTGTAACTTGCCCACCCGGGGTCCACTCTGGCGCCACTTTCGGATCCCTTTTTCGTTTCGATGGGCCTCCAGCAGGGCCATTACTTCCGTTTGGTTCATGGTCGGTGATCCTTATTGGGTTGAGATTCGGGAAGCCCCTTTATGATCCATTGTAGTGGGCTACCCCACCTCTGTCACCTTTATCCGGAGCTCTATCTTTGCTTTTATCCCATGGATCCGATCAAACCCGACCCTGGGCGGCCACCTGTCCAGGAGAAGCACCGCGGGTGGGAAAACTCCCAAAACCAAAAAAATCTCAAATAAGCGCCGGCCAAGGCCAGCGAAGGAAGGAATCGGAGTGGCCCGACGTTCTACCCATAATCGAATTACGGTTGGTAAACGCAGAATAAAGGAATCAACTAGCTCGAAAAGGGCGGCCATTTTAATTGTGAGAATCCCGCTCTTCTCAAAATTAGAGTCAAAGATAGGAAAAGGATGCATCAAGTCCACCTTATTGATCGGCTGTTCAACGGTCTCGTGAGATGAAAATTTAGACATGGCTGAACTCTTAAATTGGCCAATCAGGTAGGATCGCAGGCAGCTCTACACCTGTCCAAAAAACCAGAGGAGGACGCACCAATGGGTTCTTGTTATTCTCGCTCTTTCACCAATGAAGGGTCAAAAAAAATGAATGCCGGATCTAGGCAATATTTTTTTGTTTATTAGCCGCTCGCAGAAACACCAGTGGTCTCACGCTAGATTTTGTTTCTGTTGGTTTTTGATTGGTTGTTGTTTGTTTTCTGACCAAGCCAAAGAGAATTTTTCAAAGCAACAAATCAAAATAATCCAATGGCTTACAATGATTTTCTGAAACCACATCCAACTGGGTTCGACTCCTGCCGCCCCTACCGCTATTTCTTCTGTTTTCGCCTGTCACTTACGGGTAAGGTTTTTACGAAAATCCATGGAACGCCTGGGACATCTCCAAACGTAAGACCTTTGATTCAAGCGAGTTGCTAATGTCGGTCTCGGGGCTTGGATTTGTTTGTATACAAAATCGAGTTAAGCCCAGGCGCCTACTGTTTCAAAGTATCCTTTGATGTAGGTCTATCAGCGGCTCATTTATCTGTGATCATGGTCCTGTCGTTTTGGATAGTCGCTGTCCCAAATCCCAGGAATAGACCAATCCCGGCGGCGCGGCTTGCCCCTTACCTGGAATTCATGGGGAATAGCAACCGCAGGATGTCATCGTTTTGGGTTCGCCAGTTGCCCCAGCCGGTTCCCAGCGGGACTTCGCCGCCTTCGACGCGGTAACCTTTCTCTTTCATGATCTTCACCGCGGCGGCGTTTTTGGCGGCAATGTCGAATTTGAGGTCTGGATTTCGCCGATCATAGCGGCCCCATTCCATCACTAGGCATACGGGCGGCCCCGGGGGCTTGCGCATCAGTTCGGTAAAGCTCTGCCAGGTCGTTCCATGTAGATTGGCCGACTGGGAGGCCGCCTTGGCAAAGACGTCCGGATAGGTAATCGCCGCGTAAATGGCCGGATAACCGGCCGTGGTTGCGCCCCAAACAGCTCGTGCGGCCCGCTCGGCGCGCGTGCGGTATTGGCTGTCGATATAAGGAACCAGCTCTTCGGCGAGCATGCGCGTGTATTTCTCGCGGGACTCGTTCACGAGCTCGCCGAGGTTGGTCATGGGGCTCAGGTCGATGAATACGGCGATCAGGGGTTCCACCGACTTGCCGATCAGGTTGTCCAGGCTGGTCGGTATTCCGGCCCTGAGGACGGCCAGGCTGCCCAGGTTCACGTAGACGACCGGATAACGACGCTCTTCGAGATCGTAATCCGGGGGCAGGTAGACCTGGATGTTGCGCTTGTTGTTCGTGATCTTACTCTCGAATTCGAAACTGGTAAGCTTCCCGCTGACCCTAGCCTCTTGGAGATGATCCGAATCCGACCATTTCGGCATGGCCAGCAGCGAATGCACATCCTGAGGACTAAAATTGGCGGCATTGTATTTATTCAGAGGATCGGGCCTGAAACTCTCAAAATCGACCACGATCTGGTAGGCAATATGCGCATCGTCGGCAAGCTCGAGGGAATAATAGTGGAGGTCGGTACCGGCAACGCGGTTCATGGGGCGCGTCACGCGCATGGGAAGGTGATCGCCGGAGATGGCGATATCATCGGCTTCGCCACGATAGATCACATGCGCCACTCGGCCTTCGATGATGGGAAAGGACGTTTGGCTTGCCATGAAGGCATCGACGCTGCTCTTTTTGTCAGCGGCCTTCTCAATCTCGGCTACCCGGGCGGCCAGCCTCGTACCCGACAGAATTCCGTGTGGCTCCCGCTTGACCGCCAGGGTATGGGCCAGGTTTCGACCTACCTCAACCGCGGCGATGGATGCGTGGTTGCGCACATAAATCTTGCCGTTGGCATAAGAAGGTGGGTTCCAACCTTTTGAATCGAAAACCCGTGTGCTGGCCTTTTCACGGTAGCCCTCGTGTGTGGCCTCGATCAGGTGCAGCGTCCCTACCGTGGTGATGACCGCGAGGTGGTCGTCGAGCAGGATCATGAAACCCTCGCCGGGAGGCCGCGATTTCCATTTGAGTTGACCGGTTTTCGCATCGACACAGCTCAGGAAAGCGCCACTAAATCCATAGATATGACCGCGGTAGTAAACAGCATCATTGTTGCTGCGCTTGAAGTCACGGCTCTTCCAAGCCTCTTTGAGATCATAGTCCTCTCCATGCCTGAAGACCCGGATTAATACGCTACTCAAGTGATGGTTACGAACGAAAAAGGCGTCTTCACCTACCATGACCGGACTGTAGTCTTGACGACCGCCCGCATGCTCGTACTCCCACAACAGTTTTCCGCTGGCCGGATCAAGGCCAATCAATTTTTTATCTCCCCCACAAATCAATTGCTCCCTTCCCAGCAGCTCGGCCAGGATCGGTGATTGGTAATGGACGGCCAAGCTCCCCGAGGACCACAGATGTCGCCCCGTATGCTTTTCGAACGCCGAGACCGCCCCCCGCTCACTTCCGGTTTGGACCAAAAGCGCGTTGCCGGCCACCACGGGGGAAGTTGCAAAACCATGAAGGGGCTTCACGGCCCTAAGAGCCTCGACCAGGTTCAGGGCCCAGATCTCCGCGCCGGTTTTCAAATCCAGGGCGAACAGATGTCCGTTGGGGCCCAAGCCAAAGACATGATGCCCATCGATGGTGGGCGTCGATAAAGGTCCATCGTCGGAGCCGCCATCGCCCCTATGGGTCTCGGCGATTCGGTAACGCCATTGTTCGGCGCCGTTGGATGCGTCCAAGGCGATCGCGAAATCGTCACTCCCATCGGAGAACATGGTGACCGCGACCCAACTGGCGAGAGAAATGCTGGAATAGCCGGGGCCAAGGCCCTTTTTCCAGGCTATTTTCAGACCGTAACCCTTTTCGAACAGGCCATTTGTCCGGGAAATGCCGTCAAAACCCGCGCCGCGATAGCGCGGCCAGTGATCACCGTCCGCCCCCCCGCCCATGGCGTCGGCGCTCAATAGCAACAATAGGGAGACAAAACTCGACAGGTGTCCGATGCGTTTCATATTCATTTCTCCTCAGGCGCCAGACCATACGGGCCAAAAGCGGAAGCCCGCCTGGCTGGTGATCGGGAAAGTTTTTTAGGAAAACGATTTCATGAGAACCCTCATTGTCATTGAAATCTGGGCCCGCTCGCCGGCGGCTTCAAGCCAATTTCCCTGATCTTTTTCTTAGCTAGAAATAAAGAGGTAACATGCTTGTAAAAAATGACTTATGAACTCATATAAACGCCCTTGATATGTGGAGACGGCATTGGCGCAAACAGGGCAGGACCCACTTCCGGTGAATACACGGGGCCGCACGGGCGAAAAACGCGAAAACACCCGAGCCGGGGAAGATAACGAAAAATCCGTGGGGGAAGGTGCGTATATTAAGATTATGGAAGGAAAGCACTCCCTGCGATTTGGCCCGTTTGTTCTCGATGCCGAACGGGGCGACTTAAGCAAAAACGGGGTCGCGGTCAAGATTCAGCCGCAGCCGGTGAAGTTACTGGTCCTGCTTGCCACGCGGCCCGGTGAGTTGGTGACCCGGGAGGAGATCGGGCGCCAACTATGGCCCGATACCGAGGTCGTCTACGATCAGAGCCTGAATGTGGCCATACGCCAGCTCAGGACCGCGCTTCGGGATCGGGCGGAGGCGCCCGCCTACATCGAAACCGTGCCCCGGCGGGGTTACCGATTCATTGCAACCCCGCTGCCGATAACCGAACCAAACGGGAACCGGCGTCTCCTGGCGGCCGCGCTTCTGCTCATGGCGCTGGGCATCGCGATCACCCTCTTCCTGCTGCCGCCTGCGACCGAAAAGACGGCGCCTGGCCGCAGGCCCCTGCTGATGGTGCTGCCCTTCGAAAACTTCAGCACGGAACAGGAGGCGGATTTCTTCAGCGATGGGCTCACAGAAGAGGTGATCGCCGAGCTGGCCCGACTCGACCCCAGGCAATTGGGCGTGGTCGCCCGCACCTCCTCGATGCGCTTTAAGGGTGGCGAGATACCACTGGCCCGTATCGCAGAGGAGCTGGGAATCGATTATTTTCTCGAGGGCAGCGTGCGCTTCAGCGAAGGGGGGATGCACGTGACCGTCCAGTTGATCCGCAACGAGGATCAGTCCCATCTGTGGGCGCAACAATACGACCGGGATCGCGGCGACTGGCTGGCGATGCAGCGCGATGTCGCCGAACGGGTGGCGGGTGTCCTGGCCCTGGAGCTTCTGCCGGGTGGTCCGGCTGCCTTCGCGGCCCGCGTCAATCCCGATCCCGCGGCGGTGGAGGCCTGTTACAAGGGTCGTTACCTGCTCAAGAAACGCGCATCCGACAGGCAGGCCTACCGCGACCAGGTGGTCGAGGCTCTGGCGAGCTTCCGCTTGTCCATCGAGTTGGCGCCCGAGTACGCGCCGGGTTACCTTGGCCTCAGTGCGGCCATCCTGGCCAATGGCGATTACGATCGCTTTCCGGAGGCAAAACAGGCCCTCCATCGCGCCATCGGGCTCGACCCTAATTCCGCCGAGGCATACCGGCGCCTGGGCAACTACCTACTCTACCAGGACTGGCAGTGGGAGGAGGCCCGCGTGGCCTGGGAACGGGCCATTTCACTGGCGCCCGGGGCCGCCGAAAACTATCAAGACTATGCCTATTACTTCTTGGTCGCCGGTAGGCCCGATGAGGCCATCGCGCAAGCGCGGCGGGCCCTGGAGCTGGACCCCGTTTCCACGATCGCGCATGGCGACCTGAGTTGGCTCTATTTCAGGGCGCGCCGTTACGAGCAGGCCATCGATCAGGCGGGCAAGACACTGGACCTGGACCCTGAAAACCGAAACGCAATTCGCTGCCTGATCCATACCTATACGAAGCTGGGCCAGGACGATCAGGCCGCCGAGCAGGTGCGCCGCTATCTGAGCCTGTTAAAGATCCCCGAGGAAACCATACCCCAAGACCCTGCTGAGGCGCTGGCCGCGTTCAGATCCTGGCGTTTGGAGCGGACACGGGCGCGGGCTGAGAAAGAGAAAGTCCATCCGGCCGCATTCGCATTGCTCTATGCCGATCTGGGCCATGCGGATCAGAGCATGTCGGCCCTAGTGGCCGCGAGCGAGGAGCGCTATTGCCCTTTCCTCCCATTCATTGAGTCGGACCCACGGCTGGACCTGGTCCGCGAAGATCCGCGCTACGAGACTCTGGTGAAAAAGATCGGGCTACCCGCCGCACCCTGATGGTATGCGGGCCCGATGGCTGGAAAAGACACGCGATTCGAAGCTGATCCGAAAGACCCCAACATGGACAGTGAGACCTCTCCCTTGCTTTTTTGATAGCCGTTTGCCAAAAGTGGTTTTAAGGGATGCGGCCCCGGGTTTTTGATTGGGAAAGCCCCTACTTTGGTTTCGCTGAAGAAAGCTTTTTACATGTTGAAAACCCGAGGAATTCGTGAAAGCATGGCTCCTGACAAGCTTTCGAGCCGGGGGAACGATCTTCTTGCCCTCTTGAAATATGAAAATGATAAGCTTCTGGAAAGAAGACGGTTGTGATCCGAAAAACGAAAGAAGGCCGCCGCCATATTGAGAGGAGCGGGTAATTTTGAAACCATCCTCCAGGAAAATTTTATGCCTTGGTTTGGCGGCTTATGTGGCTTGCACGGGTCAGGGCGCTTCTGAAACCAAAACCGCGACGCAAGAGAGTCCTCCGACCGTGGTGGCCATCGGCGAACCCGTACCGGAATTGGATAATGGCATACCCGTTATTTTTCAAGACCAGCGCGGAACTTATTGGTTTGCCGGTGGCAAACGAGGTGTGGTTTCCTATGACGGAAAAAACCTATCGCTTTACACCAAGGCAGATGGATTGGCGAGCCATGCCGTGATCGGCATCCAAGAAGATGCCTCTGGCAACCTGTATTTCGATACTTTGGCAGGAGTGAGCAAGTTTGACGGCAGGAAGTTCACCACTCTGGCAGTCCAAGAGGGGCATGCCGATGCACATGAGTGGAAGTTGGCGCCCGGAGATTTGTGGTTCAGCATGGGCAGGGATAAAAGCGGGCCGTTTCGTTTCGATGGCGAGGTACTTCACTATTTGCCCCTCCCCAAAACCGAACGCGAAGATGCTTTTAAAGCCGCTAACCCAAATGCATCCTTCAACCCTTATGGCATTTACCGGATTTACAAAGATAGCAAAGGCGCGGTTTGGTTTGGCACGGCCTCCCTGGGATTGTGCCGCTACGATGGCGCCTCACTGCGGTGGCTTTATGAAGAACACTTGACCCAAACGCCGACAGGCGGCGATTTCGGCATAAGAACCATTATTGAAGATAAAGAGGGCAAGTTCTGGTTTAGTAATCCAAGATACCGCTACGAGATGCTGACGGATCAGCCAGGCGGGCCCGCAAGCCAACGCCTGCATTATCGTAGGGATGCCGGCTTGGCATACATGACCGAAGATCACCGGCAGAACTATCCCTATTTTTTGTCGGTGGCTAAGGATGAGCGCGGCGATTTGTGGATGGCCACCTACGATGACGGGGTTTACCGGCAAGTGGGTGAAAAACTAGTACACTATCCAGTGAGGCATGGTGCCGAAGACATCCATCTTTTTGCCATATACAAAGACCGCCAGGGTGGTCTCTGGCTCGGAACGCATGAGGCGGGGGTCTACCGATTCAACGGCAGCGCCTTCGAACCATTTAAACCCTGACCCTAGCCTGTTGGGCTACCTAAACTGACGGTAATCATTGAGCTAATGGGTAATGTTTTATGGCAGCCTTTCTTCAAAACTATTCGGGAACTATCGCTATGAACAAATACCGTTCGGGAGTGGAAAGATCCAGTTGAAACGGGAGAGGGTGTGGGAAGGCGTATGCAATGGGTCCTTAGCGGGGAAACCACTATGGTTCCTCCGATTCGTGAACCCTCAGCTTGGCCCCCTCCGGTACCCGGTACACAAATGCCGAGGCCGAAGACGCCGCATCGGGAAGTGATGAAAGGCTATGGATGATCGCCTTGTAGTGGGTTTTGGATTCGTGCCTGTAGGTAAGCTCCAACGGGAAAAGACCCTCCGAGGGAAAACGGAAATGCACCTCATCGGCGCCTTCTTTGCTTGGCCAATGATTGATCGCTTTCTTGATCTTGTGCCTGTCGATATCGGTCTTCACCTCGATATATTCCTTCGAGATGGTAACCGTTCGAACGGCGCCCCACTCCATCAAATTTAGCCAGACCAACGGATTGTCGGCAGAACGTTCCGGAAACGCGCCCATCATCGGATCCACCAGGTTGTATTCATAAGCTTGGTCAATGTCCCAGCGTTCGACCAGGACCTCCGAATCATCGAGCCGCGTTCGCTGCAACCAATAATGACGCCCGTCAAACAAGACCAGGGATTCACCCGTGGCCCGCCGTTCGGATTTCGGACCCTGGTATTCGATTTCACCTAAATCGGCCCGCACCTCCATCATGCGGGGATTTTTGTAAGCCAAATGGCCCCTTGTGGTCCGGGCGGTTCGTTGGTCCTCATAGAAGGGCGGCCAGGCAATGGTTTCGAATTCCATATTGAAGGGCTCGGCGACCTTGGTCCACAGCGCGAGTTTCAGCTTGGTAATCGATTCTTGTTCAAGCACGCGAAAGCGGGCATCGGGCACGGACGCCGGGTGTACCAACTCAAAGTAATGCACTCCATACTCGAAGACGGGTTGGGAATCACCATCCAAAAAAAGCGCCAATTTGATCGGAAAAAAGTGGTTGGCGTCTACCTCCCATTTCAAGGTCTTTGCGGTGTTTTCCGGCAGTGGCGTTGCGAAGAGTCGGCGTACTTCCTCGTCCGTCAACGGTTGGCTCCAGGATAATCGATCTTCACGCAAGGCCAAATTGGAGAGGAGGTCGCCTGGCAGTAGATTCCCCCAAAGCAGCGGGTTCGCCGCTCCCACGCCAGGATATTCGAATTGACCGGACGCCGAATAAGCCTCTTCTAGGGATGTCTTCTCGGTACGGAAATCACCGGATTTCGAGATGTGGCGGGACCAATGAGAGGCTCCATCCGAAATCATCACCTGATCCGGTTCGGGAACCACGCCGTGAATTGGGTTTCCATCCTGGGAAGACCAAGATGCGCGGGTATGAATGAAATGCGTCCGATTTTTGTAGAGAAGTTCCCCCTCAAAACAACGGGCGCTACGCTCTTCGCCCTGACCCTGCCACAGACGCATGGCGTATTTGAGGCGGTGAGGTTGCGCGGAACGGAATCCTGACCCAAAAACGAGACCGAGCAATTGATCCTTCAACTCCTCGGTGACCGGGCCCTCCTCTCCCTGGGCCATGGCCAGGGAGACGATCAGAACCAAAAAGCACGACATAAAACCACCTTTACAAGGGGCGATGGCAAATCTCCGACCACCCAACCCTGTTTATGTAAGCAGGAAAATCTTGGGATTCCAAACTGGCCTCGAGGGAATCTTGGGTCCTCACCCCTTGGAGGGCGGGAGTCCGGCTGGTAACCTAAGGGGTGAATTCCGGAATCCCTATCTGATCCTACCCGCGTTTGCAGTCGGGCGCTTTGGAATTTTTGTGTATTGTACCGCTAAACGCTTGCTCGGTTCGATCGGGTCAGCATTTTTTTTGATCGGTTGCCGGGATGGAGTAGGGACGAATGGTTCAACACCGTTCTGGGGTAGCTTTCGATCTTGGGGCAATCCGAGGAGAGACTGTATTGATCTGGCCGGTAGCCTTGCCGAGAACACCCAACACGCTTTAGACGGCTGGCTTTGCGGCAATCATCAAATAAGGCCGCCCGCCGCGGCCATCGCTATTGCTTGCCAGCCGACAAATCCAGGGCCAGCAACTTTTCCGTATCGCGCATGAAGAGGCGGGCGCCAACCAGGGTGGCACCGTCCAGGCGCGGGTTTTAAGAAACGCGTGTTGAGCCAGGCGCGGGAAGCCCTCGGCGTCCATGCGGGCCAGATCAAAGCCAAACATTGCGTGGCGTTTGCCGCCGACCATGGTCAACAACATCCCGTTATGGGTGACCATGGCATTGCTTTTGCCCGAAATATGCGCCTTGCCTTCCAGTTCGTCGACCAGATTGCGCTTCCATATCAACCTACCGATTTGTTTGTCCAGCTAATGCAGGGTCGCGTTGAAGCTCATGGTGTAAAGCCGGTCCCCGGCAAGGTGAGGTGGCGCATTAGTTCCAGATTAGGATGAAATCCAAAGAACGGGGAGCCCATGTATCGGTAAATGTGAAGGGAGTCAGCGAAGGTAGCCAAACCCAAACAAATGGATCTCCGCCAAACGGGGCTAATCAGCGTCAGTACGGAGCACCGCGCCATTGAGCACCTTATTCGGGGGGAGTTTCCAAGCCGTAACGGCCTTTAATTCCCGGATAAGTAAATGGTGGCCAGCCACTGCTAAATGAGCCCATGTGCTGCTTTGCGCTACCAATTTACGGCTCACAATTTCCAACTTCTCCGGGTTGCCCTTCAGCAGGATCAATTCGCCAACCTCGTCGAGGGCCATGATCATATTGCCCTTGCTTACCATCGACCAGTAGTCACCAAACCGTTGGCTACTGCGCCAACGCTCTTGGCCGGTGCGCAAATCCAGGCAAACCAGTCTTCTGTTTTGCAGATGCATATAGGCAAAATCACCCAATATTACAGGGGAGGACATATAGGCCATGGCCTTGCTGGTCCAGCGCCGTTCAAGGCTCATGGCCCCGCCTTTTTCTTTCACGTGAAACAGGTAGGATCTACCCCTGTAGCTACTGGTGAAGATGCCGTTATTGTAGAAGGCAGGCGTTAAAATGTTCATGCCTCTGAAGGCTGGGATTTCACGGCTCCACAATATGCTACCGTCGTCGGGGTCTACCCCTGAGAGATGCGTACGGCCTTGAACCACCAACTGTGTACGGCCATTGATCTTGGTGATCATGGGGGAAGAAAAGGCAGAGCCCATCATGCCACCCTCGTCTTGTAGAGTGCGCCAGAGCACAGTACCGGTTTTTTTGTCCATTTTTAAAAAAGATGAGGCCGCCTGCACATAGAGATGATTGCCATCAACAAGTGGCGAACTCACAAAGCCAAAAGTTGGTTTGTCGGTTTTAAACTGATCCACAAAATCCATTTTCCATACGATCTTTCCAGAGTTGCTGTCCAGGCAAACCAGCACGTCTTCCATTCCCGCCACGTAGAGATGCCCATCGCTGTAAGTTGGGGTAGCGCGGATCCATGATCCATTCTTCCTGGCAAAAAATGGCACTTGCATGGCGCCTTCCCATTGCGCCTTCCAGAGTTCTCCGCCGGAATGAAGGTCCAGGGCGCGCACCATTTCATAGGTTTCGCCCTGCGTTTCAGTTACAAACACCTTCCCCTCGGCGACGATTGGCCCGGAATAACCAGGCCCTAAAGGAAGACTCCAGCTCTTTTGAAGGGAGTCTAAATTCAAATCAGAAGGCCAATGCTCACCGGTTGCAACGCTGTCGCGATTGGGGCCGCGCCACTGGGGCCATTGCGCTTGGGCAGTATCCGATGCTTCGAGAAACGGTATCATCATCATAATTGCCACTGTCAGATTAATGCTTCCTTTCATTGCTTGTCTCCTTTCAATAGTGCCGTATTCACTCGTTTAAGGGGGCGCCGCTTCCGGGGAGCCTGTGGACAGGTCTGTTGGTTGGCAGTCTTAATTGAAAATGGCCAACACCGTTCTCATGCGATAGTTGAAGATGTGATGTAATTGGGAACGCCAAGGGATGGGTTACTTCGCACACGGGCCAGAGTGATAAGTGATAAAACCCAACATCCCGCATACATGTTCGGCGGGAACCCGGCGCGGTGAATTCGTGGGTATGACGCCAGAACCGAAAAGGCCTATTAAGCCGTTCATCCACAATGCGGTAATTTAGCTTTAAAGATAAAGCCGTGAAGGTTTTGCGATCTCAAGAAGGTGAGGCTACGGGGGGCATACTCCTGCATTGTTTCGATGTGATCTGTACCCGATCTTGGACCTATTAAGCGAGGTGCAGCGGGTTCACCCACCCAGCGGAGTGTTGCCAGTGGTGCGGGCATTCCCGAGCCCATTTCAGGGCAAAGGGAGAGCCTTTTACAAATATTGTCCAAGATATCGGTTTCGAATTTATCGCGTGAGCGCCCGCCACTGTGACGCCCCTCATGACCCAATAAGCACGCTGAAATGCCTATAAACGCTTGGGTTGTGCCACTTGTATTGCCTTCCCTATTCATCATAGCCTCTTGCCGAACTGCTTATGCCTGAAACTATTGTCCAATAAAATTCTTATATTATCAAGGTATTTTTGAAAAAAAGCTTGACAAATCTTTGACAAAAAGAAATCATGGTTACAGATTTGCCCATGATGCCAGCCGAAAATTGTTGGTTTGACTGAGCACAAGGAAGGTTTCCATGATAGAAAAGCTTACAATCTTGCAGCGCATGGCGCTCAATGAGGAGCATGCATCTGAGGCATGCTTGAATCGATACAGTGTGGTTGTCAGAGGAATGGTGCGTGCTTGGTTTTCTCAGAAGCAAGACATTGATGATCTGGTTCAAGATGTCTTTATCTCCATTTGGCGCAGTGCTCATCGGTTCGATCCGGAGATTGCCTCTGAGATGGCGTTCGTTAAAACTATTACAAGGCGGCAGATGATCAATCGCTTGCGGCGCAATGATCGAGATCGTGACGTGCCACTTAATGATGAGGTGGATGTACACGTGGAATACCTCCTTTCCATGGAGCGGAGATTGGAAGCAGACCGCATTGAGGCGATCATGAATGAGCTACGCCCAGAGCAACGAAAAGTGATGGTTCTCTTTTATAAGTGGGGCATGACACACGCGGAAATCAGTGAGGCGACGGCGATCGCCTTGGGAACAATCAAGAGCCATATCCGCAGAGGACTGCAAACTTTACGACAATGCCTTGCTGCTCAATCTGGGAGCGTACCCTTAAGAGCCTAACGATTTTGTTCATGATTTTCCAAATTTTTTTTGGAATTTCTGCAACCAATCATGAACAAACATTGAACAAAATAATGTGCGGCTTGAATCCCGACCCTGGCAAAGACATTCAGCCCAGGCAAACAGCCGCCTGACTTAAAAAGAGAGACAGAAGGAGTTTGTCGAGATGAGAGCTAAAATGATTGTTTTTTTGTTCCTTGCAGGATTTGGTCTACGGGTGATTGCTCAAGAAGATGCCGGCGACATTGTTGACGTGGCTTCCGACGCTGGGGTTTTTCAAACTCTTCTGACAGCAGTTGGTGTGGCCGGATTAGAGGACACCTTGCGCGGTGAGGGTCCATTTACCGTGTTTGCACCAACAGACGAGGCCTTTGCCGCCCTACCCGCCGACACCTTGAATGCGCTGCTTGAAGATGTCGATGCTCTCACCGCTGTTCTTCTCTATCACGTGGTTGCAGGGGCCGCGGTGCCAGCTTCAGAAGTGGTGGGTCTCACAGAAGTCACAACGGCCAATGGGCTCATTCTGCCTGTAGATACAAGCGATGGGGTGAAAATTGGAACCGCCAATGTGGTGCAAACAGACATCATGGCCAGCAATGGCATCATTCATGTGATTGACAGTGTGTTACTCCCACCGGCTGACGAAATGGACATTGTGGATACCGCCGTGGCCGCAGGCCGTTTCAATACACTGGCTGCGGCGCTGGGCGCGGCGGGACTGGTGGACGCACTTCGTGGCGACGGCCCTTTCACGGTGTTTGCGCCCAATGACGAAGCCTTTGCCAAGCTGCCCGAGGGAACCATTGAGGCCCTGCTGGCTGACCCCGAAACGCTTGCTCAGATTTTGCTCTACCATGTGGTTCCCGGCGCATTGGAGGCCACCGACGTTTTGAGTCGCAACCAGTTAAAAACCCTCAATGGTGCTCGTGCGGCAATTAGTAGCGGTTCCAGCGGCGCCTTTATTGACGATGCACGCATCATTGCCACGGACATCTTCACCAGTAACGGTGTGATTCACGAAATCGACGCTGTGATTCTGCCCACAGAACTCCAGGGCTCAACCTATGAGGTAACCATTACAAATGCAACCAAACATCAGGTGTTCTCCCCTCCTCTGATCGTAACGCACTCCGATGCAATCAGTCTTTTCGAGATAGGCGATGCGCCTTCGGTTGGGCTTGCATCGCTTGCGGAGGAAGGAAACTCTGAACCACTGGTGGATGCCATCTTCCCCTCTGCCGAGCGACACGACATTGCCACCCTAAACGCCCCCTTGGGACCCGGCGAATCGGTTACTGTTGAGGTAAAAACCAGCGGTAAAAGGCGGCTGATTTCCATTGCCGCGATGCTGGTCAATACCAATGATACCTTTATGTCAGCCACGATTAGGGCGCCACTCAGTTTGCCGTTTTTAAAAGTAGGCGCCAGATCGCCTGGCATGGTAAAGGAACTGGCTCTGGCCTATGATGCGGGTAGTGAGTTTAACTCCGAGCTCTGTATGGATGTACCTGGCTGTGGTGGAGCTGATGGTTCTCCCGATATTGCAGGAGAAGGATTTGTTCACTTCGCAAATGGTGTGCATGGGGACGGTGATTTAGATCCGGCCATGTATACCTGGGATGGTCCGGTAGCTTTGATACAGGTACGGAGTAAATAAGACGTCTTGTTCATCTCGCTCCGATAGCGTTCCCACACTGTTGCGCCACCTTGACAGCCGGGCTAATGCCTGGCTGTCTTTTTCCGCTCGGGTTCGATGGGCCATTTGGGATGGCTTGTAGACTTTTCCTGGGTCAGGTTTTAGGCTACACTGAGGTTTGTACAAGATTTGTCACACCTCTAACCCATGTCAAAAGGGGTTTACCATGAACTCTAACAGCTTATATCCAATTCGAGCCGTTGCCAAAATTGTGGGCATGACATCAGACAGCATTCGTTCCTGGGAGCGGCGTTATGGGGCCGTCAATCCTGCCCGATCTCGGGGGGGGCGTCTATATTCCGATTACGATGTGCAGCGGTTAATACTCCTGAAGCAGGCCGTGGACCATGGCCATAGCATTGGGCAAATTGCTCGGCTAGAAGATGCTGCCCTTAAAAATTTGCCAAGAGAAACATCAGAAGAGCAAGAACGCATCAACCAAAAGAAAAAGATGCAAAAGCATCAAATCAATCAAATCATCGGTTATTTAGACGAATATGACGCCTTAGGCGCTGATCGGATTCTTGCATCAATGGCGGCACTGCAACCCACCAAAGATTTCATTTATGGGCAAGTTTTGCCGCTCATGCGCCTCTTGGGGGGTTACTGGGAAAGCGGTCGGTTGACCATCGCTCAGGAGCATATGCTTTCTTCTATATTGCGTGGTGTGCTGGGTACCTTGTTGCGGATCAATAATGGCGCCAGCAGCCGTAAAATTATCTTCTCTACGCTACCCGGGGAGCGACACGAGTTTGGCATTCTCTCCGCGGCAATGCTTACAGCCGGTTCTGGAATAACGGCAGTTTATCTTGGGCCAGATCTTCCCGTGGAAGAAATGCTTGCGGCTCAGAAAAAAACGGGTGCAGCCACCATGGTGCTCTCCTCCATTCCCAACGAGGAGAAAAACGAAGAGCATCTCAAAAGTCTGCGTGGGCTTTTTAAAGGGCTTCCCGCGGATGTGGATGTAATTTTGGGAGGCAGTATTACGGCTGAGGTAGAAGCCGCGGCCCATGCTTTCAAGTTCCACACCTTCAAAGAGATGCAAGATTTCGAAAAGTACTTGGAAAAAATGGACAGCGCTTGATTTTAGAGTAGTGATACCAAGCCATCAGCCCTATGCCGGGTTAGCGTAAATTGCGTAGGTGGTTCTAATCAGTGATGGGGTTTTGTGTTTCTAGCGGGATGCCTCCCAGCCGATCAAGGTGAACCGAAAAGTGCTTACCGGCATCCCGCTGCAACAAGCTCCAAGCAAC
>JBGTRP010000039.1:0-17656 GCA_041940685.1 Acanthopleuribacteraceae bacterium | reverse complement strand
GCCGCAGCAATGCCCGGCGCATCGCCCTCGTCCATGACCCGGCCAACCCACTTCGAGGTCTCCATACCGCTGTTGGCATCGATCACCTTCTTGATGTCGGCGGGAAGCGCGTCGTACTTGGCCTTGTTCATCGCGAACAGGAAAAAGCTCGTGTAGAGGCCGCGGCTTCCGGTGAAGTTCGTATGCGACTGCACGAGCTGGGCGACCTTGCCTTCCACGGCGTCGCGATGCGACCCGCGGCGCCGTCGGGCATGGGAAAGTCCACTCTTGTCCGGCGCTTTTTTCGCCATCAATCCGTCTTGCCCGGATACTATGTTGCCGGTAATTTTGCCAACCGAAGCCAAAGCGTGCCCTATCGCGGGTTGTTCCAGGCTTTTCGGGAACTCGTCTCCCAAATCCTTACCGAGAATGCCGCTTCTCTCGCGGATTGGCGTTCCAATTTGTTGTCCGCGCTGGGTGACCATTTGCATGCGCTATTGGAGGTCGTGCCCGAGGTGAGTTGGATCATCGGCGAACCTCCCGGACCCTACGCGGGCGGCAGCGCGGAATCACAGAATCGGTTCCGGCTGGCGATTCTCCGCTTTATCGGAATATTCGCGAAACACGAACATCCTCTGGTGATCTTTCTCGACGATTTGCAATGGGCCGATCTAGCGGATTTCTCCCTCATCCAAGACCTTTTCCATCAAGGTGGGAACAAACATTTTCTGGTGATCGGCGCTTATCGCCCCGAAAAGCTGGCAACGAACCACCCGCTCATCCAAATGTTTTCCGACCTTGACAAGCAGGGCGTTGCGCTCGCTCCCTTGTCCTTGGAACCCCTGGATCTGATCCATATCCAGGAACTGACCCGTGACACCCTGGGGCGCATGGCCGAGAATCCCAAACCCCTGGCCGAGTTCCTGCTCCAAAAAACCGGCGGTAACCCGTTTTTCGTGCGCTTTTTAATGCGCTCCCTATTTATCGAGGGGGTGATCCGTTTCGACAAACAGCGGGGTTGCTGGTCCTATGCCGCGGAATCGGAAGCCTTTTCAGCCATTTCGAGGAAAAGCCTGACCCGTCTAATTCTTGACCGCGTGCAGCGCTTGTCATCGCGGGCGCGGCAACTGTTGGAGGTAGCCGCCTGCTTCGGCAACCAATTCCCCCTCAACCTGCTTGCCGAGGCCGCTGAATTTCCACTCGCCGAGGCCGCCGCAAAATTGGCGGAGGCCGTAGAGGATGAAATCTTGATTCCCAGCGGTGAGGCATACAAGTTGTTGCGGGTTTATGATCCGGCGGAAATTGAGGCTTTGGGTAAGTGGAAGCTGGGCGTTTCCTACCACTTTCACCATGATCGGATTCGCGGCGCGATTTATGAAGGAATGGCTCCGGAACAGTCGGAGATCTTCCACCGAAAACTCGGAAGCCTGCTTCTCAAGGAAGAGCGCGGCTCCAAGCCTCGCGGGCGGCTTTTCGATGCGGCCAACCAAATGAACAAAGGCCAGAAATTATTGCGGAACCCGGCCGATCGCGTGAATTTGGCGAGGCTTAATCTAGCCGCGGGTGAAAAAGCAAAAAATGCGATGGCTTTTCAACATGCGCGCGGATATTTTCGCTCGGGTTTGGACCTGCTGTCCCAAGAAGAGAGCCACGTTCCGCGCGACCTTTGGTTCAACCTGCATCTTCATCTGGCGGAAACAGAATATTTAGCGGGTCAACCGGAAACGGGCGAACTCCAATTCGCAAATCTGGCCTCGTCGGCGGAGGGGACCTCTGAGCTGGCGCGCGTCTTTGGAACCAAGTTGCTGCTGATGAATAACCTGGGCCGGCTCGAGGATGCGGTGCAGGCTGGGCTGGAGGGCCTGGCGCGGCTGGGCATCGAGCCTCCCCGCAAGCGAGACCTTCTCATCGGCCAAACTCGCGAATGGCTCCATGCGGTCTTGGCCAGGTTGCAGGCGGAGGGCTTGGATTCTTTGTTGGCCTTGCCCATCAGCGAGGATGAACGCGTAAACCGCGTGAACCAGTTGTTGATGTACAGCGTTGCGCCCGCCTACAACACGGATCAGCCGCTGTTTAAGTGGTTGGCGCTTTTCCATATTCGCCATGTGTTTGAGTTCGGCCGTACGCCCTACGCCCCTCATGCGGTGGCCGTATTGGGAATTCTCGCGGGTGAGTCGGGCGATACCGCCACCGGTTTTGAGCTCGGGCAAACCGCGATCCAAATGAACCGGCGCCTGCCGAACCCGCATATCGAATACAAACTCGAGTTTATCGGCTGCAACCTGCTCAATCATTGGCGCCGGCGCCTGAAAAAGGATTTGTCCCTTACCCGCCATGTCTTCGAAAAGGCCATGGCCCATGGCGACCTGGTTTACGCCAACTACAGCCTTTTGGTGCATAGCATGCATCTGTGGTTGCTCAACCGGCCGCTGCTGACCATCCTCGATGAGAGCGAACGGCATGCCGCTTTTGCTTCCATGACTCGTAACCAAATGGCTTTGGAAACGCAGCGTTATCTCAGTCATGCCGTGCTCAACCTGAGGGGTCTCACCAAGGATGCGCGCGTGCTGGACAGCGAATCTTTCACGGAATCGGAATGCCTGGCCCGGTTGCGGGAGATGCGATATTTTACCGGCCTGTCCTGGGCGTATATCCTTAAAATGCAGGTGCTCTACCTGCGTGGTTTCAACGAAAAGGCCCTGGCAACCGCGCGCGAGGGGGAGAGCTTCATCGCCTACAACCAAAACACATTGATCATGCCGGCCCATTACTTTTTCAAGGCCTTGATTTTGGCGCGGGCGCTGATGGAGAAGGGAACCGGTGAAGCCAAAGCGCGGGAGGAATTGGCGGCTTGTTCAGACCTTTTTAGGACCTGGGCGGCCTCCTGCCCAGAAAATTATGAGCACCAGCGGGATCTGATTGAGGCCGAGGTCGCGCGCTTGGATGGCGATCCCTGGGCCGCGCTAAAAGGCTATGGCGCGGCCAAGGAGCGGGCCGCGGAACAGGGGTTTCCGCTCTACGCGGCCATCGCGGATGAGCGAGCCGCCTCGCTATTGATGGAATTCGGCTTGGAAAGCTATGCGCGGGGCCACTTGCTGTCGGCTCTCGAAACCTATGAGGCATGGGGCGCCACCGCAAAAAGACGAGATTTGGAGCGTGTTCACGCCGCGCCTTTAGGAAAGCTGGAAAGCCCGATAGACCGGCCCGCCCTGGGTTCGGGGCCGGAGCCTGGGCTGACCGCGTCGGGCGGCGGTCACCCGGATGCCCTGGACATGGCAACCCTCGTCGAGGCAGCCGGCGCCATTTCCGGGGAAATCAAACTCGATGCGCTTTACACCAAAATGTTGCGGCTGGCGGTAGAGAACGCGGGCGCGCAGCGTGGGGTCCTGATCCTGAAAGAACAAGGGAAATTGGTCCAGGTGGCGCAATGGCGTGTAGAAGAAGATCAGGTCCGCCTGTTGGATTCCATACCTCTAGAGGCGGCGGGAGACATGGCTCTCACCGCCGTGAATTACGTATTGCGCACCCGGTCCGATTTGGTGTTGCGTTCGGGGGACCGGGATTCCAGATGGGATGCGGACCCGTATTTGCGGACATCCGGCGTCCGCGCCCTGGCCTGTATTCCCATTATCCGTCAGACCGAACCCTTGGCGATTCTTTATTTGGAGCATGGCGCCATCGCGGAAGCCTTTCATCGCCACCGTTTGAGAATGCTGAGGCTGCTCGCCCCTCAAATTGGAATTGCCATCGAAAACGCCCGATTTATCGCCAATATGGCCTATCTCAACCAAACATTGCGCGCGGAGATCGGGGAACGAAAAAAGGCTGAACGAGCCTTGAAAAAGGCCCAGGCCATTGCATTGTTGAATGAGCGCAACGCGGGAAAGGCTGAATTCGCAAACTCCGTGCTGCACAATATCAAGAACGTCCTCAATAGCGTGTTGATCTCCTGCGACGAGGTCAGCGGAATGGTGGAGCGGTCTCGGCTGGATAGTCTTCAAAAGGCCTCTGATTTGCTCCTTGATAACCGGCAACGGTTGAGCGAATTTCTGCAACGGGATCCCAAGGGAATCAAGCTGCCGGAATTTCTTCAGCAACTTACCGAGGTGCTTCTGGGTGAGCGGGAAAGCCTGCGCAAGGAGGTCGCGGAACTCTCCAAGCGCATGAGTCTGATTCAGGAGATCATTCAGACCCAGCAGGCCTTTGCCAAGGACGCCGCGAGGTTCGAGAGTATCGATCTGGTCCTGGCGGTGGAAGAAGTTTTACGCATGCAGGCCGATGCCATCGAGACCCATCGCATAGAGGTCGTGCGTGATTTTCAGGAAGATGAGCCCGTACGGGGAAACGCGGTCCAGCTCAGTCATATTCTTATCAACCTCGTCAAAAACGCGGTAGAGGCCATGAGCGCTCAAAAGAAACGCATCCTCTTGCTGTCCACGGGGAAAAGTGCGCAAGGCGCCGTGTATTTGGACATCAGCGATACGGGTAGCGGGATCACCGAACAAGAGAAAGAGAACCTCTTTAACCACGGCTTTACCACCAAGGACGATGGGCATGGGTTCGGGCTCCATTACTGCGCTCATGCCATGAAGGAAATGGGTGGGAACATTCGGGTGGCCAGTGAGGGGCGGCATAAAGGCGCCACCTTCCGGCTCAGCTTTGCGGCGGGATCGCTTTCTCCGTCAACCGATTCCTAACCATCCCGCACCACCGCGGCCCCGCTCTCCGGTGAAGGAGAGAGGGTAAATTGCGCGCAATCCTTCAAAAAGCTTGACAAACAGGGCAGGGGTGCATATATTTCAGCATATGTTGATTTTTCAACATATATTTCGGGTTCTAGGAGCGTGAATGATGGCTTCTCCCGCAAAAGACCTACTCAGCAAACGCGAACGCCAGGTCATGGAAATTCTCTATGAACGCGGGTCCATGTCCGCGAGTGAGATTCAGGCCGCAATGCCCGATCCCCCCTCCAACTCGGCGGTTCGTTCGATTCTGAGGTTATTGACTGAGAAGGGCCATGTGCTGCGACGGCAGGAGGGGTTTCGGTACCTTTACCACCCCTCCGTGGCGCGGGATCAGGCGCGCCGCTCCGCGCTCAAAGGTCTTTTGAAGACCTTCTTCGAGGGTTCGCCACGCAAGGCTTTCGTGGAGTTGTTAGACCTTTCGAAGGATGATCTGGAGCAAGAGGATTGGGACCAACTCGCTCGTTTGGTAGAGCGCGCCCGGGGAGAGGAGGACCCATCATGAACGCGGATGCTGGTTTTATCTTCTTGGTCGAGATGGCGCTCAAAAGCGCCCTGATCCTTTTGCTGGCCCTCGGTCTGGCGGCGATGTTGGGCAGGGCGACGGCATCCCTTCGCGGCACGGTCTACGCCGCCGCATTTTATGCCCTTGCATGCTTGCCCGCCGCGAGTGTGCTGCTTCCATCCATACCGTTATTGCCGGCCGGGCCCGAATGGGGTCAGGCAAGACCGACTCAGAGCGAATTTGGGGGAAACTCTGCCGCCATTCCTTCTCTTCCGCCCGCGGTGGGTGCGGCGACCAAGGAGCGCTCCCAGCGGATCGAGGGAAGCAAGATCGGAACAGGGACCCAAGCCTCCTGGCAGCTAGGGATATTGATCCTCTGGATCGCGGTAGCGTGGTTTCTGCTGGCCCGACTTGGGATCATATATCTACGCGCCGGTCAGGAGGCCAGGTCCGCCCATAGGATTCGCACGGGTCCTTGGATAGAGCTCTTGGCCTCCCTGCGAGCCGCGCTGGGATTGCGCCGGCCCGTCCGCCTGGCCATAAACCCCCGTTGCCAATCGCCCCTGAGCTTTGGGTCGCGGCGGCCGGTGATTCTGCTGCCAAAACGTTGCGAGAGCTGGAGCACCGAACGAATGAAATTGGTTTTGCTCCACGAATTGGCCCACATCCGGCGCGGCGATTTTCTAACCCAGTTGGTCATGCAAATCACAACCGCCATTTGGTGGTTCAACCCCTTGTGTTATTGGGTCGCGGCCCGGTTGGTCCGTGACCGGGAACGCGCCTGCGACGATGTCGTCCTACTTCAGGGCCATGCCGCCGCCCACTACGCGCAACACCTTTTAGCCATAGCGAAAAACCTGAGGACCGTGCGGGCCTCGGCAATGGTTGCCATGGCGCACCACAGCAAATTGGAGGAACGAATCATGTCCATACTCGACCGCGGACAGCGCCGCCGATCCAGCGCGGCCATCAGCACGCTTACCATGCTTCTCGTAGCCGCTCTCACGCTTCCCCTGGCCGCGGCGCAACTGCGCGCGGCGCCTGAACTGGAGGTTAGACCCTCCCGGCAGCCCATGGAACCGAGCACTCCCGGGCTGGCGAATGAACCGGTTTCCCCACTGCCTTCGCCCCTGGAGCCCCACCCTTCAACTTCCATGAGGGAATCCGGACCGGAGCCGTACAAAGCCTTTTCCGCCGCGGCCCCAAGCGGCCGCAACTCCAGCCGGCAATTGACGGCGTCCCAGGAGCGAAGCGCACGCGAGGCTGGACTTTACGACCACTTTTCCGAAGCCGATGTCAGGCACCTCATGGCCAGGCAGATTCCCGTAGAGGCGCTCTTAAGGTATGGCGAGGCTGGGCTATGGGACCGGTTTTCGGCCCATGACCTTGGGTTTCTGGTCCACGAGAGGGTGGAGCCCGAGCAATTATTGGTTTTCAGAGAGGTCGGAATGCTGGACCGCTTCTCCGCTCATGATCTGGGATACCTGATCGCCAAAACCGTCGATGTCGACTACCTGGCTACCTTCAAATCGGCCAGCCTGGACCACCGCTATTCTGCTCATGATATGGCTTATCTTTACGGAAAAGAGGTGCCCGTCGAATTCTTGACCCGCTTGGACCATATCGGCTTGGGCGATCGTTACTCCGCCCACGATGCCGCCTACCTTTACCAAAAACAGGTTCCAATCGAATACTTGACCCGCTTGCAAAAAGATGGCCTTATCGACCGATACTCCGCCCATGACGCCGCCTACCTGGCTCAGAAAGATGTCAGCCTTGACTACTTGAAAGCCATTTCCACGGCGGGGTTGATCCACAGGTACTCGGCTCATGATGTGGCCTATCTTTCCGGCAGACAAGTATCATTGGATTACCTCTCCGGCCTGCGAGAAGTCGGCTTGGAAGGTCGCTTTTCCGCTCATGACGCGGCGCATCTCTTTCACCAGGATACGCCCCTCGAATTTTTAGCCTTGGTTGACGAGGCTGGGCTGGCCGATCGCTATTCCGCCCACGATCTCGCACATCTCAACCGGAGCAATGTGAATGTACAGTATTTGGAAGCGCTTGACGATGCTGGTTTTATTCAACGATTCTCCGCCCATGATGCGAGTCATCTCTTCGCAAACCAGATTCCCATGGATCATCTGATGAGCTTTGAGCAGGAAGGCCTGATTCAAGACTTTTCCGCCTATGACCTGAGCGCTCTTTTCCACCAACCCGTACCCTTCGAATTCATCCACGAGTTGAAGCGGGAGAACCTATTGCATTACTTGTCAGGTTCGGACTTGGCCTACATCCACCAAAAGGGGGTCACCCTCCAACAGATTCGCGCTGCCGTGGCCGCGGGAAAATTTAGCGGCACGCGGGATAAAGACACCATTCGGAGGATTTTCCCCTAAGGTCTTCCCCGCCCAAGGATCGGCTCGCTTGAGTCAAGGCCACTTTGGGCCCCACCAGTCCACGAATCCAATCACTTTTTGCGGGTTCGTGGGCTGGCTTTTGTGATTCGAGCCCGCGCCACTGAATACCGGTGGACTCAAGGGTTGCAAAAATCCCCAAAAGGAGAGCCGCGTCACTGAAGTCCCTTATTCCGCAATTGGCGATGCTTTTCCCGCGATTGACGCCATTTTTCTTGCCAACCCTTTCCGGATTCCATTACGTATGCTTGCATGAGGATACGCGAAACGGGGTAGGGGAGAGGAATGCGAAAGCGGGAGCCAAAGGAATCCAACCAACCCGAACCCATCCAAAAACAGAGCCTCGGGCATGTGAAGCTCTGGGATGCGGGTAGGGCTCCGTCCTTTCCCCGCTGGGTTGTGTGGTTGGCCCTATGCGGGTTTTGGGCGATGATCGCCTTGCTCATGGTGAGCACCCGGCTGTGGAACCACTTTTACGGGGAGGGCGAATGCGCGTATCTCGCCTCGGTCTACGCCTCCTTGCCCCAATACGGATTTTGGGCCCTCGCCACGCCCTTCATTTTTCGCCTGAGCTCGAACAAGACCCTGTCCCGTTGGAGTTGGCAAAAGAAAGTCCCGCTATTTCTGGGCGTCGGTCTTGTTTTAATGTGTGTGGTGGGGGTTATCAACGGCTTTTCTCATAACTTCTTCTACCATCCCATGGGCGAGGTCCATTCCGGGTTTACTTGGAATTGGGAGAATATTCTGGGCGCCTCCACCCCGAACTTCATGGTCTACCTCGCGATTCTATCGACGGGATTCGCCTTTTGTTATTTCAAACGCTATCGGTCGCGACAACTTCGAGAGGCCCGACTCCAGAGCCAGTTGGCGCAGGCGCGGCTGCATGCCTTGCAAATGCAAATCCAACCGCATTTCCTGTTCAACACACTCAATACGGTTTCCTCTCTGGTCGACCGTGATCCTGAGTCGACCAGGCGCACGGTTGCCCGGCTGAGCGAAATGTTGCGCCACACCCTGGAAAGCACGGATGAGCAGACCGTTACTCTTGCCCGGGAGTTGCAATTCCTCAAGTGTTATATAGAAATCCTGGAGATTCGTTTCGGTCCCCGCCTGCGATTTGAGCTTGAAATCCAAGAAAAAACGCTTCACGCCATGGTTCCCAACCTCCTGCTCCAACCCTTGGTGGAAAACGCGATCAAGCACGGTTTCGACCGCATGCCCAAAGCGGGAATGGTGACAATCGGTTCCTCGATCGAGGGGGACCGGCTCCACTTGTGGGTGTATGACAACGGCAGGGGCGCGGACCCGCCCCATATGAAACTGGGCGTGGGGTTGAGCAACCTGCACGCGCGGTTGGAGCAACTCTGGGGCGATCGGTTCCAATGGCAAATCGGAAGTGGCCGCGAGGGAGGGTTAACCGTGGATATTCGTTTTCCCCTCATTTACCTGGAGCCCGATTCCAAGGCCGCGGCTCTTTCCGACAGACGGGGCGTTGCCTCATGAAGCGTCGGGTTTTGGTTGTGGACGATGAATTGCCCGCGCGGCAGCGGTTGGAAGACCTGATCGCGGGCCAAACGGATTTTACCCTTTCCGGCAGCCTGGACGATGGTCGGGATGCGGTCACGGCCATTTCAAAGGATAAGCCGGATTTGGTGCTGTTGGATATTCAAATGCCGGGTTTGTCCGGTTTCGAGGTCGTCCGCGAGGTGGGCCCGGAGCATATGCCCACGACCATTTTTGTCACCGCTTATGACCGCTTCGCGCTTTCCGCATTTGAACTCTGTGCGCTGGATTATCTTTTAAAACCCTTTGACGACGAGCGTTTCTTTCAGGCTCTGAAGCGGGCCCGGCAGCAGATCCGGCTGATGGAGCTCGAGTCCGTGCAAGAACCGATGGAACAGTTGTTCCATCTGTTGCAAACTTCCGGTCTTTCGGCGAACCCTCGACCCAAATACCTGGAACGGCTTCCTGTAAAAACGAGAAAGGAGGTCTTGTTAGTTCCCGTGGAAGATATTGCCTACATTGCCGCTCAGGGCCAATATTGCGAACTGCATACCAGCCAAAAAAACCATTTGATCCGTTCCCGCATGCATGAGCTGGAAACCCAACTCGATCCCCGCATTTTCTTTAGGATCCACCGTTCCACATTGGTTAATTTGCGCTACGTGAAATCACTCAAACCCTATTTTCGGGATGATTACGTGGTCGTAATGCGGGATGGGCCGGATCTTAGGCTGAGCCGGGGTCGCCGCGAGGCGCTTCAACAGAGGTTGGGGATGGCCTTTTGATGGCGCGTTCACGCATTTCATGATCGCATTCCGCAATTGGTGACAAACCGCTGGCGACCCACTCCTACAGGAGCCAAATTGGCCGAAAAGCTTTCAGGAGGATCCCATGTCAATAAAAACGATTGTAATCAGCCTTACCATTCTTGCCCTTGCAGGGGCGACCGGCGCCCTTTCGGGAGAAGGAGAAGGGCGCGTGTGCGCGGCAAAGGCAAAGTCGGCCGCCCAATCTCAAGCCTGTAGCGCAAAGGCGGTTTCGGCTAACCAAACGGCTTGCGCTGCCAAGTCCCAGGCTGCCAAGGTCGCCGCGGCTTCCGGCAAGGCAGCGTCATGCGCGTCCCGCTCCCTAACCGCGAAAGGCGCATCCACGGAAAGGGCCGCTTGTGCCGCAAAGGTTCAAACGGCATCCGCGGACCATGCTTCAACCGCTCAACCCTCGGCATGTAGCGCAAAAACGAGTCTTGCATCCGGCAAGACGGCAAAAGAGGAAGGCAAAACTTTAGCCAAACCAGCGAAAGAAACCACCGTCATTGCGAGCGCTAAAAAAGACAACTAATCGCCGCGATCCCAGAAAGGCGGTGAAGCCTGGGCGTTGACTGGCCCAATAACCAATATTAAATTTCCAACCACAACCCGAGGAACGGCGGATATTCTATTCGCCGTTCCACATTCCTACAGAGTTTTTGGAAGCGATGGAACGCGCATTCCAGAAGGCGTGAAAAGGAGGGCAAGCGTTGTTGCGGCTTTTGGTAACCCTGATCGCGTGGGCCGCCACGGAGGGACCGATTCTAGAAGGAAAAGTGAAGTTGGAGCCTCCGCCGCAATCGGAGGGCCTGTTTGTTCAATCTCCCCTTGCAGTGGATTGGGATCATCTGGGGCGCGCCTATGTATTGGATGCCGGCGCGCAAACGGTATGGGTTTGGACGGCGCGTGGGCGTTACCATACACGCTTGGGTAAAGCGGGGCAGGGGCCGGGAGAATTCTCCTTCTCCAAAGGATTGAAAGCGCATCGTCCCGCGATTCGCGTTCAGGGCCAGGAAGTTTGGGTTTACGACGACGGGCCCCATCAAATGAATGTATTTGACCTTTCGGGCGCTTATCTGAGGTCCTTGTCGCCCACCCTGAGCGGCGGCCACCCGCAGACGATTGTTCCTCACGAGTCGGGCAAATTTTTGGTTCTGGGCCAAACCAGCGACGTCCGCCCACCCGACTATTTTGTCGGTCTGATCCAGGGAGATGGGTCCTTGGAGTCTCTTTTGCAATTGAAAATGCCGCCGGGCCCCAATCGAACCGATCATTTCCTCATGGGTTATGAGCATCAGGCGGTTCTGTTTCATGATCCTGAGCGCGGCATGGTGCTGGCGGGTACGGGCCAATTCCCCCATTTCGAGGTTTGGACGAAGGATCACGGGCTGCAAAAGGTTGCTTTTTCCACCGTGCAAAGGGAGTTGATTGAAGCGGATAAAGCCGAATTTCGCGAATATGAAGCGGCCTCCTACGATCACGGACACCCACTGGTTTTCCCCGATCGAATACCCTACTACAACCTTTTGATGACCTTGGGTGACGAAGATTTTTTGGTGGCCTCTATCTCCCCGTACTACCGAAAGGTCAGCGGGCTTTGGCTTGCGAAATCGGGTAGGGTCAAACGCAATATGAGCTGGACCTTGGGTGAGGGCGGCGCGCTACTCGGTTCGCGGGGGAGTCTGCTGATGGTAACCACCGACGATGCCGGGGAATTCCAGCTCTCGGCGATGCGTCCCAAATCACCTTGAAAGCCACAACTCAGGCGCGAGTCCAACCATTGCGAGGGAGTAGGGGTCTGTATTGAACATGATGAAGACCCGCCCGTTCTCGTTCCCGATGGAAACGAGGCCAATGGAGAGAGCAGGGCTCGGGTGGGGAGATCGCGGGCAATCATCCTAACCGCGAATCCCGGGATATCACCGATTTGGATGCACTCCCTATCGATCGCCTGGGCCGGGGGACTGCCTGGCGGAATGGCTTTCAAATTGCGTGAATCGAGTGAACAATATCTTTCCCCCTTTTCAAAGCGATTGGAATTTTAGGTTTTATTTCCAGGGCTTTAGAGCTATAGTACCCCCCATTGGAAGCAATTTTTTCCCGGTTGAGGCGTTTGCCGAATCGAGGTTTGGCTCATGGCGGGTAACATATTGATCGTGGATGATGAACCCGCGATTGATTATCTGATGTTGCAGATGTTTCGCAAGGAGATCCGCAACAACGAATACCAACTCCATTTTGCCAAAGACGGCGAAGAGGCACTGGGCAAGCTGGAAGACTCGCTCGAAATCGAAGTCGTGCTCACCGACATCAACATGCCGGGCATGGACGGACTCAGGCTTCTGGACCAAATTCGACGGCGCTTCCCCAAGGTCAAGGTCATCATGGTTTCCGCCTATTTCGACCATCGGCGTATGTCGGTAGCCCAGGGTTTGGGCGCCTTCGGGTTTATCAATAAACCCGTGAAGGTTGCCGAAATGAGGGCGTTGCTCGATCAGGCCTTGGGTCCGCGGACGGACTAGCCGGTTGGGCGACCAAAGCTTTCATTTTTTATGTGGCGTTCAGAACGCCAGGACGGTCGTATCCAGGGACCGGACTCCAGATGAAAGCAACGCCGCGCCTGCTC
Organism: Acanthopleuribacteraceae bacterium; assembly: GCA_041940685.1. Taxonomy (GTDB): domain Bacteria; phylum Acidobacteriota; class Holophagae; order Acanthopleuribacterales; family Acanthopleuribacteraceae; genus JBGTRP01. The sequence goes on along the minus strand of JBGTRP010000039.1, from coordinate 5,078 downwards.
GAATCTGGCCTCGCGGGATGCCGACAACCAGTTGCCGGAGCTTATGGACCGGCGCGGAGGCGCCCCGCTATTCCGAATTCCCGACCGCGGCCATCTCGAACGGAGCCCGCGAAGCACAAGGCCCTTGTGTTTCCGCTTTAACAATTCTTTAACCATTTCGGAACCGCCCCGCTTACAATAAGTCGTTATGACGCGCAAGTACCTCGCTCTGGGCAAGCTATTGGTGGCGATTCTGGCTCTCGGAACGCCGGTTCTATTTTTTCAGGGATACCGCAACCAGCGTGAGCTTGTGCTGCGCGACGCACAATTCAAGGCTAGCCTGAGCGAGGAACGCGATCTCATGGTGCGGCAAATGGTGGCCGGTTTTTTCCAAAGTGACCGGTTCGTGGGCAATGCCAGGTACAAGCGCGAAATGCCGGACGGCCCACTCGAGGGCCTTCCTCCCCTGCCTGAACCGGAGGTTTTGGCGCAAATCGCCAATATCGAGTTGGTCCCTGAAAGCCGCGCCGAGGCCAGGTTTTTGGAGTTTCTTTATGCAGCGGATCACTTCCCATCCGGGATGCCGAAGCGTTTTGCAGGCTTGGTGGAGTTGATGCGGGCCGCGCCGCTTTCGCTGGACGAATTGGATTATCAACGGCTTTACCGGGTGGCCCTGGAATTTTGGTCCGGCCGAGGCCTCGCCAACGAAACCTTTGCATTTCTCATCCAGCGGTTGCCCCAACCCATGAGGGCTCTTTTCGAGCATCATTTAATTTTTTTAACCGAGGTTTACGAACCCTTGGACCGCCATTTCTGGGCGCGCGTGGAGCGCGACGGCTACCAATACCTGCAGATGCTTCAACATGAGGAATTGGAAGAGCTCAATCAAATTCTTTCCGCCTTCGATTACGATCTTCGTTTTGTCGTATCCGACTGTTGGACGGACTGGGGTCAGGCCCAGGTCACGATCGAGTCTGAGCCCTTGGCGCCGGAAGCCCGTTTGCGCGAAAGCCGCCTCGCCTATCTCGGCATGGGCGCGGCGGTGGAGTTGGCGATCCTGATGGTTTTCGCGGTCCTCACCCGATATGAAAAGGTTCATCAAACCCAAAGGCGGCTGTTGGCCACCACCTCCCATGAACTGCGGACTCCGCTCGCGGTGATGCGGCAATTCTCGGAAATGCTCATTGATCGGGCCTCCAGTTTTCAACCCAAACACCAAAATTATCATCAGCATATTTACCGGGAGTGCGTGAAGATGCAGCTTTTGGTGGAAAACCTACTCAGCGCGGCCCGCATCGAAAACTTCAAGCCGCGGCCCGAGCCGCGGACCTTTGACCTGGAGCCCTGGCTCCGGGAAATCGCGCAATCCATTGAGCGGCTTGATGAGGAAAACGAGATCCGTCTTGATTGCCCTTCCCTCCAGGTGCGCTGGGACCCTGCCATGATGAATCAGGTAGTGGTGAACCTGCTGGAGAATGCGAGGACCCACGCGGGCACCGGTGTCGAAATTCACGCGAGCGTGCAAGGGAAAAGGGTAAAGCTTTGTGTGCGTGATTTCGGTACCGGAGCGAAGCTTGAACAGCTAAGGCGGATTCGGGCCTTCAACAGCGTTACCCGTCCCCACAATGGCCTGGGTCTGGGCTTATATTTATGCGATCAGATTATTCGCGCGCATGGCGGAACCATGGGTTTCGAGCAGGCCGATCCGGGCTTGCGGGTGACTCTCCTGCTACCCTTATGGTTGGAGGAACCGCGTGCGGATTCTAGAAAAACAAAGGGAGGCGCCGTTTGAGAATCCTGATCATCGAGGATGAGCCGGGCCTGCAACTCGGCCTGAACGACCTTTTCGAAGAGGCGGGCTATCAGGTCACCGTTTTTGGCGAAGGAAAACCGGCGCTGGAGCAAATCGGCGCTTTGAACCCCCATCTCGTGATTCTCGACTTGGGCCTCCCGGATTTGGACGGCAGCCTCCTGCTGGAGCATTTCAGCCGCCATCACCCCGACCTGCCCGTGTTGGTGCTCACCGCCCGCGCCAATGAGGCCGATATCGTGCTTGGTTTCAAGCTCGGCGCCTTCGATTATGTGACCAAACCCTTTTCACCCCGTATCCTTTTGGCCAGGGTAAACGCGTTGCTCAAACGGGGGTCAAGCTCAAGCGGCAGCCTCAAATTGGGCGAAATCACCATAGATTTTGACCGTTACCAGGCGTTTCAGGCGGAAAAACCCCTACACCTCACCACCCGCGAAATCGACCTGCTCAAGCTGTTACACCACCACCGGGGGAAGCCCGTGTCTCGTCATGATATTCTCGACGAGGTGTGGGGAATGGACTCCGAGGCCGGACCGAGAACCGTGGATACTCATATCGCCTTTCTTCGCAAAAAGATCGAGCCCAACCCCGATAAACCGGTATTCATCCTCAGCCAAAGGGGGATCGGGTATAAATTGATTGGTGAAAGAGGCATTTCGACATGATGATTTCCCGCCTGGAAACCAAGGATGGCCGGGTGGCGGTGAGAAGCCTCGAACCCGGACGCCTGCCAACTCTGGGAATCGTAATACTGCTGGTCTTTTTACCGCTCTTTTCCTTGGCGGGGGAATCAAACCAAATGGCGCGCGAACTTCGGGCTTCCGTTTACCGCGCCGAGGTATTGGGTGAGGCGGCGGCCGCCCTGAACGATTTGCGAATGATGCTCGGCCGCGCGGAGGAGTCGGATCACCGCGCGGAAATCGTTCGGACCATTGCGATCGTCAAAATGGAGGCGCCACGGCCGTTTCCCGCGGCGCCTCCCGCGCTTGTGGCTTCACGGGCAATGGCCGTGCTTGCTTATCGAGGAAATGCCCATCTGTATGTTTCAGGCCGTTGGTTGGAACTGGGCGATTGGCTGGAAGAAGGTTACCTATCCCAGATCCGACCCGAGGGATTCTTTCTGACTACGCCCGGCACGCCTCCGCGAGAATGGGCCATGAACCAATTCAACGGCTTTTCTCCTATCTGGAAAGAGAACGAAGATTACTGCGTCGTGAACGAGGTCCGCGTGGGCGATTTATTGGAGTTAATTTCCAAGCGGGAAGGACTTAGCTCGTTTTTCCCATCGGCCATCCAAAACAAGGTGTCCGGCGTCTTTCCCCTGTCTAGCTGGCAGGGCTTTTTGGATCGGATCTGTGAGGAGGCTGGCATTCAATGGACCCGCCGCCGCGACAACCTCGTGTTCCGCGCCGGGTTGTCTTCCGAAAACGACCTTTTTCCCAAGATTAATTTGGACCGCAAGAATCAGAATCTGGTCACCTTTCTGCAAAACCTGGCCGAGGCCATGAGTCTGGAGCTCGTACTGGATGAGGGCTTGGGCGACATCAACGTGGATATCCACTTGCAAGACCAGGCCTGGGATGAGGTCTTGGACTGTTTATCCATTATGAATGGCTTTAATTGGTCGCTCATCCGCGAGGGCTTGGAACCGCCCAAGCTTTTCATTCATAAGGATTGAGGCCGGGAACCGGCCTCGAGATCCGTTTGCGAGACTTACAGACAGCCGATCAGGTCAATCACGGTGAGAAAGTCTCCCCAATTGGCGAGTTCCGGCAAGAGCGCGGCGCAAAGCGGCGCCGTCGCCTGGTCGCAATTGCTCAATCCGGATTCGCAACCCCCCGTCTGGAGGGCCGTGACCGAATAGGAATAGGTTGCGCCCGGTATAAGACCGTGGTCCGCGTAGGTGGTGCCGGTGACGCCGGTGGCAATCAACACAGGCATTCCCCCGCAGGCGCCGTCCGCGCGATAGATCTGGTAACTGGTTGCGCCGGCGACCGCATCCCAGGATAAGCCGATATCGTTAAGCCCATCCGCGGAAGCGGTCAGGTTTTGTGGCGCGGGCAAATTGCAGTTTTGAAATCGGAGCTTGGTGATGCGGGTCGTCCAGGCGCTGACCACGTTGTATTCGCCCGTAAACCAGAAGGTGGCGTCATCCACGGGGTCCACGGTCATGGCGGAGTAATCGCCCCAGCGGGTGCTGGAATTATTCGCGCTTCCCTCCACCGCGATATGTTCGCCCTCGGGCATGGCGCCCAGCGGATCTCCGCTTTTGCGGCCCACGTAGCGGATTCCTGGAAAGGTAGCAGCACCCGTGATGTTGTAGGCCAGGGCGATGTTGCCCGCGCCGTCCATGGCCGCGCTGCTGGCCCAGCGGTGATCGGCATCGAAGGAGATGGTTCCCTCTTGGTGCAGGGCCCAGGGGTCCGCGCCGCTTTTGCGCAGTTCGAACCAACGCACCCCGGCGTGATCGGTGTTGTCCACGTCCGTCACGAAGGAGCCCACCAGCGTTTCGTGGGTCATGAAGTTGCGGTATTGCGGGCTGTTCATGACGATTTCCTTCAGGGGCGCAAGTAGCCCGCCGTTGGGTTGGGGAATACAGGGCACCAGGGATAGCCCGCAGAATTCCGAGGCAAACTCCGAAATGGGTAGGGACACCGGACCCGTCACCGTGGAATTGCCCGGCTGGGCCCAATCGACGCTGAACTCGAAGATTTCCAAAAAGTCCTGGCCCGGGTCGTTGCTGCCGGGATTGTGGACCTCGTCATCGCGATGGCGCAGCAGATAGTTGGGCGCGCCGACTGGAGGCTCGTTGGGACCATCCACATCCGCGGGCGCCAATGCCTGAAACACAAAGCCGGTGAGATCGGGCACGGTGAAGGTCTGCACGGTGGCGGGTTGACCCGCCAGCATGGCGGCGCGGTCGAAAACCGCGATAATATTCGGGCTGGAAAAGCCGTTGTTGGAGGCCATGTAGTAACCGTCGGGCCATACCCCGTATTTGGGGTAGTCGATAAAGCTGGGGAAGTTGAAGCCGTAGGCGAACCAACCGCCCGCGATGGGGTCGCTGGTTTGGGAAACGTACATGCAGGCGGAATCGATCCCGCTGGTGAATTCGCTCAAGAACCAGCGTTGGGCCGCATTGTCGTACATAATGATCGGATCGCCGCCGCCGGAGGTGCAAAAACCCGAACCCAGGGCATCCAGCACGAAAGGACCCGCGGCGACCGAGCCGTCGTCCTTGTCATAGATGATGTAGGAGGTGCCGCTGGGCCGGTTAATGGCTTGAATG
>JBGTRP010000038.1:0-18013 GCA_041940685.1 Acanthopleuribacteraceae bacterium | reverse complement strand
CACCAATGTCATCGACGACATCGCATTTCAGACCAACCTGCTTGCGCTGAATGCCGGTGTCGAAGCAGCCCGCGCCGGTGAAACGGGACGCGGCTTCGCTGTCGTCGCTGCCGAAGTGCGGCAATTGGCGCAACGGTCGTCGGATTCGTCCCGCGAAATCGCGGAACTGATCAACGCGACATCCGCGCAGGTGCAGGGCGGCGTCACGCTGGTCTCGGTCGCGGACGACGGCACCAGCCGACTCGCCAACCACGGGGAAGGCAAGGCCACGTTGCGCTCCGAGGCGGGAGGAAAGGTCGCCGTCGCGCCGAGAACCGGTTCGAAGGTCGTGAAGGGAAAGCGCCCGACCAAGCCCAAACCGCTGCCGTTCGCCCCCCAGTGGAAGGACGACGCGCCCCGATTCGTGACCGTCTCGGGTCGGGGCGGAACCATCCGCGGCGAATGGGCGCCGGTGGCGGCATCCGCGAAAAAGGCGCCGCGCAGGTTCACGTTCATCACCGTGTCCCACATTTCCTGCGTCGCGTCGACCAACGGCCCGAACAGATAGCCGACGCCCGCATTGTTGACGAGGATGTCGAGCCTCCCGAAGCGCTCCACGGCATAAGCGACCAGCGCCGCCACCTGCGCCTCTTCGCGCATATCGGCCTGAAAAGTCGCGACATCGGGGTTGATCGCGCGGATTTCGGCGGCAACCGCCTCCATCTCTTCAGTCGCGCCGACGCCGTGCGCGGGGGCCATGTCGCCCTTCACTTCGCCCAGATCGTGGATCACCAGCCTGACGCCGTCCTCGGCCAGCTTGCGGGCGGCACCCGCCCCCATGCCGCTGCCGCCCGCGGTGACGATGGCGAATGGAACTTCAAGCGCCGCCAGGCGCGCGGGCGTGGCGGGCGCGTTCAGGTAGCTCTGCATGCTGTCCAGGCTGACCGCGCGAATGGCGTCCTCATCGTCGAGCTCGGGTTTTTTGGGAAAGTTGAGCGGCAGCAGCACGGGCATGTTCGCGGCCTTGACCCGATCGAGCGCGCGCCACTCCTCGCAGGTTCCCAAAACCATGGCGTTTCCGAGGCCGAATTCTTTTTTCAGGTCGGCAAAGCGGTCGTAGGAAAGCGGGTTGTCCGCCACGAAAAGCAATGGGACCTCGCCCTGGAGCAGGCGTACCAGGGGTTGGGTCGAGTCTTGGAAGGGCGGGCGCCGCATGGCCGTGGGCTGGTCTTGATAGCGGTTGCGCCATTGGTGGAGCTGTTGCGCATCCAACAGCGCCTGGCGAACCGCGGCGACCGCGCCCATGCGCGAACCCGGATAAGCTCCTCCGAAAAAAGTTCCCCTCTCAAAGGCGAGCGCTTGGGCGAAACGGTCGCGAAGCACCAATTCCCGCACCGCGCCATCGCGCAGGTTGATGATCGTGCTGAAACCGCGAAAGATGCCAGCGTGGTTAATGATTTGCGCGGTTCCAAACCCCAGCTTGCGGTGCTTATCGAGGTCCTTGCTCTCCAGGCTCAACCAATCGATGACCGCGGTATGGGGTTGAACCTTGGCAATCGGGTGAGGCGCGCCCTTTTCTGGTTCCTTGGGTTTGGAGAGAGAAGCCAATATGTCTGAAAGGCCGGAGGGAGCTTGGCTTTCGGATTCCTTCTTGCCTATATAAGCCGCGGCATCGATGAAGGCCGCGTAGACGGTCCACCCTTCCTCACCCTCGATGACCTGAGCATCCTCGGGAATGCTGATGTCGGCGCCGACCGCTTCGATGCGACCGTCCCGAATGACCAGGCTTCCCTTCTCGATGACCTGGCCCGGAGCGGTCACGATTCTGAGGTTTTGGAGCGCGTAAATATGGGGCCGTTCCGCCTGAAGCGGAATCGCTACCGCGACAAGCGCCAACAGGCTCCACCACGGGGAGACCATTCGATGTTGAAAAACCTTGGCTTTCAAGGCGGTGTCCTCCTTTCCCAAAATGGGAGCTAATTTGCCAGAAACATGGGCGGGCTCGGCCCGCCGGGGTTGGTTGAGATTGATAGGACAGCTAGCCTGGACGGAAACAGGACCGGGCTCAAGCTAGTGCGAGAGTTTTCGCGAGGCTCCGACCTCCTTGCCGATGCGAAAAAAGCATTTGCCCGTCGGCCTACAGAAAGAAACGGACCAGGTGAATGCCGGCCATGGCAAGGATGACGAGCCAACTGATCAGGGCGCCGTAAAAACGGCCGAACGAGGTGCCGCTATGGCGGCTGAGACCCGAGGCATGCAGCAGCCGACCCAGTAAAGTGAGCCCGCCGAAAAGATGCAGAAGCCAAAGCGCGGATTGACCTGTCTCCAGCAAAAACAGCAGAATCAGGGCGATGGGGATATTCTCTGCCGCGTTTCCGTGAGTGCGAATCGCTTTTCGAAGATCGGGCTTTTCCCCGTCGCCGAGTCCGACGCGTTCCTTACGGCGGAACCAAACCACCCGTAAGGCGAGTACGATCATCAGAATAGCCAGTAGAGATGCATAGAGCGCGGTAATCGGTGCTGCCATATTTGGATTCCTCATTTTGGATGGGATTTCAGGCTGATTGTACCTCCTACACGAGGGGTTCGCAGCAAAAAAAAACCGGGAGGCCTCGGGCTTGAGTCGGTAAAATGAGGGCGGAGTCGCTGGTGTGACTCGGCTCACCGCGAATGGAGGGTCCGGTTCGCTATAATTTTTGAATCCCAGTCTTTTTGCGTTTGCGCCCGGGGTCAACCTTGGTTCGCGGTTGGGGTTCGGAGTCTTTGTCATGCTGCTGAGCGTGTTCGCGGTGATGCTCTTCCAAACCGGCGTCGATGCCGGTCCCGCCCAGGTTTCCTGCGACGGTTCTTTGGTGACCCTAGCGGCCACTCCCATCAACCCCCCGTCCAATTACCTGGTGGAATGGGAGGATGGCGTCGCGCCGGGCGTTTTTCTCGTGGCCAACCCGCCCCAAACCACTAGTTACCGCGTATTTCTCACCGATTTGGATACGCTCCAGGTTTATGAGGACACCACCCGCGTTTTGGTGCATCCTACCAGCGCGGATCTGTTTGCCGACGGAATGTTCGACGAACTGGACTGGTTGGTGTTCTTTTCCAACTGGCGGGGCGACTTCATCACCCCCGAGTTGGACCCCGATGGCGATGGCCGCATCAGCATTCTCGACTGGTTTTATCTCTGTAACTTCAATGTTCAGCCGGAAAATACGCCTCCCAGTTTGACCATCGAGGACGTGACCACCTATCAGAACGAAACCGTGATCGTACCCTATATTGCCGACGACAATGAACAGACGCCCCAATTGATCGTGGCGGCACAGCCTTTTCATGGCACGGCTCTCCTGCTTTCCGGCGTGCTTCGATATGTGCCCAACCCGGGCTTTACCGGGAACGACAGCTTCGAGGTTCAGGTGACGGACGGATACCTGACCACGCCCCCCGAAACCGTGGAGGTGCTTGTGCTGCAGCCCGACACCTGGAGCGACCTTTACGACGACATCTTTTTTGTATGGTGTAAGGCCTGCCATATCGACGCGGTTTCCGGCGGTCTCAGTTTGAGCACCTATGCGCTCGCCCAACAAGGAGGCGTCAGCGGGGCCGGCTTCATCGCGGGCGACCCGGGCTCCAGCCCGCTCTACCTTCGGGTGGCCAACGGCAGCATGCCGCTGGGATTCGATCCTCTTTCTTTTGAGGATATCGAACGCATTCGCTTGTGGATTCTGCGCGGGGCGGCCCCCTAAGCCCCCGAGCGACCCCTTGCGGCAAGGAAAACCCAATCGGCGAGCCCAGTGGCCCGTGGCCCGCTCAAGGCGTTCGCCCGGCGCGGCCTCAGAAAAACTTTGGCGAGAGGCTGCTGAAAATTTAGGGGCATGGTTTTGAGGTGGTTGATTTCTCATAACCAAGTGTATTTTAAAACTTTGTGGTTTTTAGGGAAGAGTCTTCAATAATTTTTCGAGATCAAATAAAATCGATATATGGAATGCACGAATTTAGTTTAGTCTGAGACTTTATAGCATTCTTCAATATACATGTGATCTGTTATGTTCATACCGGTAAAAATGAAATATAGCAATTTAAAAAACATTCTTGCATTTCTTTAAAATATATTGGTAAAATTTCCTTGGAATTTAATTTCATAAAAAAATAAATAAATTCTTTCTTTTCCACGATGTCATAGATTCACTGATGATCTCAGCAGGTAAAACTCGTTGGGATGAATTGCAGACCGGAATATCCGAACCCGAGAACCAATGGTTTACCAAAAACCACATACCTACAAAAAGGAGGGAATGAGCCGTGGCAAAGTCGAAGAATAAGAAAGAGGTCATTTTCGAGGCAGACGAGATGCAGCTCAAGGAGGTCGATCCCAACTGGAGCCCGGAATATCTCCTTGCCCAAGAATCCATCTTTTTCTTGAAGGACGTGGTGAAGGTCTTGCAGATCGACTCCATCAAGGTCAAGAAGAAGGCGCGGGAACTCAATCAGAAACACAAATCCCCCTGGGAGCGGATGGGCGTGCGCAAGATTTGGAACCACTGGATTGTGCGCATGAAGGTTTTCGGACCTTTCTACCGCAAACACCTGGTCTCCAGGGTAAAAAACATACAGGAAGATTGGGATGGCAACGATCTGTTGAAACAGAAGGGCCTGTTCTTTTTGACGGATGTTTGCAAGCTGATCCCCTTTTCCACCTACCAACTGCGTTACCAGGCAAAGAAGAATCCGGCCGCAAAGAAGGAATACGGCGTATGGAAGGATAAGGAGCTCAATGCCTATGTCGTGGACATGGAGTTATTCGCTCCTTGGATCTTCAGCCTTTGGGAAGGCAAGTACCAATCCTGAGGGCGTCCGGTCATGGTAGGCGATCCGCATACCTTTCGAACTGACCGGCTGGTGAAGCGTAGCGTTCGCGAAGCGGGATGCCCCTCTTCGAAGCTGAGTAATAGTTTTTGAAGTAGACCCCATCGCGGCACCCACCCCCTACCTCACCCCACCGAAACACCAGACTCCCCGCTCTCGAGTGGCGGCCAATCATGGAGCGGCCGCGGCTGCAGCCCAAGATTCGGGATGCTGATGCCGCTTTGCGCGAATCTATAAGTCGCGATGAATTATCCCCCCTGTTCTTTTTGTTGGGAAGAATGCGTTTTTATCAGAATACTTTGCCGAAACGGAAGCTGAACTCTTTGAGCGCCTCGCGGCGGGCCGCTTCGCGATCTTCCGGGAAAAGGAAGTCTTCGAGCTCTTTTTCAAAGGGCTGGTCGACAATCGGCCTGGCCCAATCCAGCCGGAAATATCCCGCGGGCGTATCGAAGCTGATGCCTAGCCCTCCCGTGACTACCAAGCCCGAACTGAGCCAGTCCCGATAATCGGCCCAGACCCAACCGCCGTCTACAAAGGGAGAAAAACCCATTCCGAAGTAGGGGGTTTCAAAGGTGAGTTCCTCGCTGAAGAAGGCGTAGGCGTTGCCTCCCAGCGGTTCGGCTTCTTCTTTAGCTGTCAGGAATGGATCTGCCAGCGGGCCCACGAAATTGACGTCAAAACCCCGGATGCTGTTGGGCCCTCCAAGGACAAAGAGGATCGGGTCGAAAAGGCGGTCGAGTTCCAGCTCGGGGCTGGGATCGGTGGTGAGGATGCCGGCCTCCAGCCTTTGCCGCCAAAACAATGAGCCCCAGGCCTTGAACGCGTTGAGCTTACCCGTAAGGCGAAGCCCCTCAAATTCATCCAGGGTCCCCAACCATGTAGGCGAGTATTCCGCGCCGAACGAGGCTAAAAGCCCGTTGGTGGGGTCGGCCCTGCGGTCCAGGTTGCGGTAAAGCCAAGAGGCGCGTAGGGAATTAATGTCGGCCTCGGGCGCGCTGCTGAATTCAAATTCAAAGTTTTCAGGACTCAAGGGGTCCTCTGAATCCGATCTGAATGGATCAAAAAATTGAGAGGTGGTATTGACGATGTTTTTCTGGAACGCCAAACCCGCGTTGAGCTGTTGATGCTCGCTGAGGTGGTAGGCCAACTCGAGGTTGAGTTCGCGTTTTTCTGGCGTTTGCGTAATGACCTCGATGATCCCGAACATGTCGGTGAGTTGGCGTGGATTGGGATCTATTTTTAAGAGACTGAGCTCCAGGCCGAGGGACACATCGATGGGCAAGCCCCGCACTCGCTGAAAGCGCAGTCTGGAGAGTCCGGTGCGCTCCTCGTTGTTTTCGAGGAAACCCAACGCCAGGTCGTTGAACCCTCTGAAAAGTTGATGGTCTTTGAACTGAAGTCCATAGCCGAGCTCTTGGTTCTCGTTCCAGGTTACCTGGAAGTCGCCGTCCCAGCGGTTGTGTTCGGCTACCTCCAGCACCATGTTGGCGCCGGAGCCCTGCAGGCGCGCCAACCGAAAGGGACCGGCCTCGATCAGGCGACGTTGCGCCTTGATAAGCGCCTCCTGGCCCATATTGGGCTCAAAGCCCAAAAAGCGCAGAATGGTTTTTTCCCGAATGCGGGCCGCGCCCTCAACCTCCAGCGTAGCAATGCGCTGTTCCCGCAACTCCTTACGGCTGACATTCAATATGATGTCGGGCCCGTTTCGCTCGGGCCTGATGTTTACTTGGAAGGTGGAGTCGCGGTGGCCGCGCAATTGTTCCGCCAATTGGGCGATGATCTCGTAGTGGAAAGGTTCGCCCACGAGCCGGTTCTTGAGCGGAACACCATTTTCAAGGATGGCGGAGACCTTGGCGCGCGGGCCGGGGTCGATGGGCATATCGTAATGGTTTAAATCGCGAAAGCCGCCCGGCTCGATGGTAGGCTGGAGATAACCCTTAGCGGCTAGGCGCGCCCGAAGTTGGGCTTCTACGGTCTCCCAGTCCGTAATGACGCGGTTGATCAGTTGCTCCCGCGCTTTTTTGGATTTGTAGAGATCACCCAACAGGGGTTGCGCCTTGCCGAAATGGAAGCTCACCTCGCCGACCTGTCTGCCGAGCAACACATGAACGGAGAGGGTTTCCTCGCGTCTGGTCGCAAATGCGGCCGCGGATGGGTAGCCCTTGGCCAGAGCCAATCGCTCCACGGTTCGTTCGATGTGTTTTAGGCCCGCGCCATCGGTGGAGCGTAGCCTGCCCAAAATCGCGCGCCGGTCCTTTTCCGACGTCTCTAGTCCGGTGACCTTCAGGTCGATTTGTGGTCCCAAATCCAAATCCACCGACAATTTGTCGTCTTCATAGGAATGGCTGATGGTGGGGGTGAGGTAGCCCCGCTCCTTGAGTTGCCGCCTCAGGTCGAGCTCGGCCCGGCGCCAGCGGGTTTCGGAGAAAAGATCGTCGCGCTTGATTTTGAATCGTTTCCTCACCCATTTTGGCGGGTTCTCGGGCCCGAAGCTGACGTTCCTCACCTTGCGCGGTCTCTGTCCATTCGGGTAGCCGAACCTTCGCGAGTGTTTGAGTACGGCGGAGAGGATTTCCTCGTCCTGAATGAGGTTGAGGAAGTTGCCCCTATAGGGCCCCAGGATCAACTCATAGCGTTGATTTTGCTCTACCAGCGGATAGGCGTACCGGGTGACGACCTTGCGGGTGAGCGGTTTGCTGACGATGAAGGTAAAGCTGTTATTGAAAATGGTGTTGCTGATTTCTCCCTCGAAGCTCACCAGCGAGCTGACCCTGCTGAACAGGTAACTGCCGAGGATGCTGGCCATGTCGCTGGAATCCAGGTCGTAGTCCAGGTCGCTCAGGTAGCCGTTGATGTTGATGGTGTTGCGGTTGGTGGCGTCCGCCGATTGCAGGGATACCTGTAAATAGGGATCGTCCTGGCGATTGGGATGGAACTGAATTTGGCTGGGGTTGAAAATGAAGGATTGGTTGCCCAGCGTGAGCGAACTGCCCTCGTTGATATTGAGCGGACCCGAAAAAGGAGTTGGCTCGGCGAGGTTGCCGCGAATTACCAGCGAGGGCGTTTCAACTTCCATGTAGGCGTTGGGGTTCTCCACGATAATCGGTTTTTCGGTAATCACATTGATCAGGAGCTTGGTGCGCTCCAGGTCGGGGTCGGGAAAATACAACTCGGGAACCGTGCTGATCAAATCCTGGACCAGGCCCCTGATCTCCAACTCGGGGAAGTAGTAACCCTGATTGATTTGGACCGAACCCTGAACAGAGCTTTCGGCTTCTCCCGCGCGGAATTCTAGAAAGCTGGTTACCTGAATCAGGGCCGTGTCGAGGTCCAACTGGACCCCCTCGGCGAAGATATCGAGGCTCGCGGTCTGGAAGGGGTTGAGCGGGAGAACCTTTCCGGTGACCTCCAAATTTCCTTCATTCACACTGCCGTTCGCCTTTTGAAGCAGCAACAGGCCTTCGTGATCCATGGAGAACGCCATGGTCCAATCCGTCAATTCCAACCAGGGATCCAAAAAGACCAAGCGGCCTGATTTTTGGGTCACCGAGCCGGTAATGGCGGCCTCGCTGGCGGGATCTCCCCATAACAGGGCGACGTCGAAAACCGCGTTCCCCGCGAGACCCTGAACCCAGCGGCCCAAATCGTCGGCCGAGGGCTGCAGATCGATGCGGTAGTGGTTGGGCGCCTTGCTGACCCGAACGGGGAGACCGGCCACCAGGAGCTCCGTGGGTTTGAGCTTAATGCCGCCATCGTAGACCAGGCCGATGCCCCTGCCCTCGATGGAGTTCGCTTCATAGCGGGCATCGAGCTTGTCTATGGTCAAGCCGAAATAGGGTTCCCGCAGGTCAAAATCGCTGAGCAGGCGCACATGCGCGGTCAAGGGCTCGAAGCTGAGCTCGCTCGGTAAAGCCGCCCCCGCGAGGGAACGCAGCGCCGGTGAGTCCGAGAGGTTGATCCTGGCGTCGAGGCGCAGTGGCCGCTGAAAGGCTTCCGGGCTCGGCGGTTCCGCCCAGCGTTGGGGAAAGGCGTCCGGAGATGCCTGGGAAACCTGAATCGCATTGCCGGCGAAGGACATGTCGAAGGGTTCGACAGATAAATCATCTGCGAAGCGGAGGTTGGCCATGCCCAGGGAAAAAGGAGCATCTTGAAAGGAACCCGATGCGTTGGTGAGAAAAACCTCGTACTCCGGGTTTTCGAAGGCCGAGTCCGCGTTCAGGCGGAACTTGCCTTCCAGGGCGCCGAGCGACAAATCCGCCGGCCAATAGGCGGCCAGGTAGCGGGTCAACGTTTCGAAATCTGCAAGTCGAAAATCGGCATCGGCACTGAGCCGATCTTGTCCATAGGAGAAATGGAGGGAAGAAATGCCGATGCCCATCACCCCGGCTTGATCCAGGCTTCCGGTGATGCTGGGCTCCCGCGGGAAAATGTTCAGCTTTACCGGGGTCTGAGCGGCCAGGGGAATTTCGAAATCAGCCAGTTGGTATACCTGGTCCGGCAGATCGATTTCCGCCGCCAACCGGGTTTGGTTTCCCTTCAGGGACATTTGGAGTTTGGGGAGCCGATGCTCGATAAGGGGCTCAAAGTTCGGGTTCGGCCGGGTTTCGACCGCCAGGTCGACCTCCCAATCGAGCTCTGGTTCGAGGGTTGCTTGGATTCGGCCGCGCGCCTCGCCATGCGCGGTTTGAATATGGGCCAGGGGCAGATCCAGCGAACGATCGAGCCAATGAAAGGGGCTTTCCAGCAGGGCGGTGCGCTCTGTATTGTGGATTTCCAAACCCAACTGGCCACGCATCTCGGGCGTGGCCAAGGCGCCGTGACCCTGAGCTTGTAACTGGAGCCTGGCCCGGCGCCCCTCATACGGCAGGGGCTGGCTGTCGATATCCAGACTCAGGGTCCGCCACTCCTGGTTGGTGGTATCGAGTTCGAAAGCGGCCAGGGCGTCTCTTGGGTTGAGCGCGTCGGAAAAAATCTTGCCGCGCAATTTTTTTGGCCCTCCGTCCACGGAAACGAGCACCGTATCGCGAAAATAGGGCGCCAGACCCGCATCCTCAAGAATCAGCCAAAGATGGTCCACGCGCCAATCCTCGGGCGTGCCCTTGATTTCGCCGGAGAAGCCGATCGGACCGGCGCAGACGCCCTCCGGCAATTGGACAAAGGCCTCCAAGGGGTCCATATGGGGCAATCCTCCCTGAAAATTGAGCGAAAGCCTGTCGGAGTAAACGCCATCGAAGCTCAGGTAGGCCGATTGCAGCGGGATGCCGCTTCCCGAAAGCTCAAGCGCCCCCTGATTCCATCTGGCCGTCATGGAAAGGCTCGGAAGACCGGTCAAGTCCAACTCGGCATCGGCTTGGAGCCGGCTGGGGTCCAGCTCGGGTAGGCGAAATTCAGCGGCAAGAGATGCCGTACTTAGGTCCATGTAGGGTGATGGAAACCGACGCTCGATTTCTTCAGGGTCAGCATCCAATTTTAGTGCGCCTTCCAGGTTCCCGTTCTCTAAAAGCAGGTTTAGGTTGCCCGCTAGCAGCGTGTCGAGCTGGATTTCCACGGGGATTACCATGGGAGCGGCCGTGTAATCGAAGCGAGTTTGGAGGGAAAAGGGAAATTCACGCTCCCTCCATGAGTAGGCCGCCCTGGCCCTCAGGTCTACCTCTCGGGGAGAGAGGTCGCCGGAAATGGAAACACCGGGCAACTCGGGCAAAAGATCCCCGCCCACGGCCAACTCGATTCGGAGCTCCGGTTGTAGGGTTGACCGGATCCGGCCCCTGAGCTCCAGCTTGCTTTCGGCGCTTTCCATGCGGAATTGAACATTCTCAAAAGAAAGGAAATCCCGTGTCTTGGCGCTGAACCCGACCTTGAATTGAGGAATGGCGCGGCCGCCGGCTTCGAAGGGTATGGTTGCAAGGCTGCCTACCAGGTTTCGATTGCTGTAATCGATGACAATATCCTTGGCCGCGGTATCGATTTGCGCCTTCCGGTCCTGGTAGTGCAGGGTCAGGTTCTCCAAATGCGCCTCGCCCAAAAAGATGCGCGGCAGATCGCCTCCGGCCTCGGATGTTTGGGCCGGACCTTCTACAGGGAGCCGCAATACGATCGTCCCGTCGCGAACCAGTAGGGAATCGAAGCTGATCACGCCGGAAAAAAGCGCACGCCTGCCATTGACCGCCACATGGTCGATTTGGGCCTCCAGGCCGGGTCCGCGCAAGCTCAGCTCATCGAGGCTTGCCGATAACCTGAACAAATTGATCTGTAAACGAGCGGCCTGGAGCTCAAACCCCCGGTCACGGAGTTTTTGGGAAACAAAATCCAGAACCCTGGATTCCACGGGACGGGTATGTACCAAAAAAACCGCGAGGCCGATGATCAGGGGCAGGCCCCAGACCAGCTTCCGCCTAATTCTCAATGGCCCCCCAACTTTTTCAAGGTGGAAGCCACATATTGGTACCGGCTTCCGGTTTGCGGGATTTTTTCAAGATAGGGGCGCCAGTATTTGAGCAGGTTGCTCGTATCGCTTTTCTTTAAATAAATGTCGCCTAGCAGGTAGTAGGATTCGGGAAAGTTCTCGTTGGCCTTGATGGAGGCGGTCAGGTGTTGAATGGCGCCGTCGAGGTCCCGAGAACGGTAGCTAACATAGCCTAAAAGGTAATGCGCCATGTAGTCCGCGCCTTTTTTGGAGAGGGCTTGCTTGAGATCGGATTCCGCGCCCTTGAAATCGCGGCCCCAAATTTTGTTGTTGGCGGAGAGAATGAGACTCGTCGCACCGGCTTCACCGGCTTTCTTCTTGGCGAGCGCGTCGACTTCCGAGAGCTTTCGTTGCCCCGCGAGAGCATCCATTTTTCCCATTAACGCTTCGAGATGGTCGCCGTCGGTCGCCAGCACCTCCTCGAACTTTTGCAGCGCCTCGGGGTATTTTTGCTCGAATAACAAACTGCGCGCTTCCTTGACCTTCTGGGCCGCGATCGCGGGATCTGCCGCCAGCGCCGAGGCCGCGCTCATCAGGATAACGGAAAAGGGTAGCAAGAGGCGAAAGGGTAGGCTGTTCATCAAAGTCCTCCTTGGGGGCGCAAGTAGCAAATTTTGGACCATTCCGACCGGGGATTTCCCGTCTCTTTAACCCTCGAACCACGGGATGGGTCGGTCCGGTAGAGGGAATTGGCTCAGGCTTGCGCGGGCGCGTCCGGTTGGCGCGATGGTTCGGCCCGCTGAAAGGCTTCCAGCGCGAGACAGGTTTCGTTGATGCGTTTAAGGGTGGGGTAGGCGTTCAGGTCCAAATTGTAGCGCAGGGCGTTGTAGATCTGGGGCACCAAAAACAGGTCGGCCGCGCTGATCTCGTCGCCGAAACAATAGCGTCCGCCGGTAATCTTCACGGCGGACTCCAGCGCTTGGAGCCCCCGGTCAATCCAGTGTCTGGCCCAATCCGCCTGACCCTCCGCCCCCGTCTGGAAGCGCTGGTCCAGTTCCTGAAGCACGCTTAAATTCTGCATGGGCTGTATGCCGGCGTTAACCATTTCGCAAAGTTGGCGGACCCGTGCGCCCTCCCATGGGTTGGCGGGGAAAAGCGATAATTTATAAGAAAAGGCCTTTTGCAGGTATTCGATGATGGCCATGGATTGGGAGAGCGGCTTGCCCCGGTGGATCAGGCATGGCACCTCGCCCTTGGGGTTGAGCGCGAGGTAATCGGGTTTGCGTTGCTCTCCCCCGTCGCGGATCAGGTGAACCTCGCGGTATTCGTACTCCAGCTCCTTGAGATTCAGGGCAATGCGCACCCGGTAGGAACAGGAGCTGCGCCAATAGCTATAAAGGATCAATTCCGACATGAAACACCTTCCTGGAATGGGGTTGCCGCTCTGAAACGCGCTTTTATTGTAACGGTTCTTGGCGGTTGGAAACCAGGGGTTCGCTGATTTTGATGTCGATTGGAAGGGTGGAAGCTCTATCGCTCTCCACGCGCGGCCGGCAAACCCGGCATGCCGGCGAAGGGATGGCGCGAATGTTCACCCATCCTGCCAAAACGGCGCATGGGCCGCACCTGCTTTCGGCTTGACTAGATGGGGAGAAATGACCATGATGGACTCTTGTTGCGCGGGGCATTGGGGCCACATGGTTCCCTTCGCATTTTTTCCAATTCAGAATCCGGTGACCCTGCATGCAAGGTTAGCCGCGTCCCGCGCCTACTTTCCGGTTACACCGGTAAATTCAATGAAAAAGAGGCTTTTTTCGATGAAACTCGGTACCTTAAAAAACCCCAACCGGCCTGATGGCGATTTGGTCGTGGTGAGCCGTGATAACCGTTTGGCCGTAAAGGCAACCCAAATTGCGCCCAACTTACGGGAGGCCGTGGAGGCCTGGGAAAAACACGAAGACGCGCTTCAAACGCGATACCAAGAATTGAATGCGGGCAAAATTCGTGACGCGTTTCCCGTGAACGAAAATGACTTTCATTCGCCCCTGCCGCGTTCCTTCGCCTGGCTGGACGGATCGGCTTTTATCCAACATGTCAAGCTGGTGCGCAAGGCGCGCAACGCGCCTCTTCCCGAGGGGCTTTTGACCGATCCGCTTATGTATCAGGGCGGGAGCGACACCTTTTTAGCTCCCAGGGAGGATATCCCGTTGATCGATGCGAGTCACGGCCTGGATTTCGAGGGTGAGGTCGCCGTGGTTACCAAACGCGTGCCCATGGGTGTGAACGCCGAGCGGGCCGCCTCGTGTATCGCATTGGTCATGCTGGTGAACGATGTTTCGCTGCGGGGCCTGATTCCCAACGAGTTGGGCAAGGGCTTCGGGTTTTTGGTGTCCAAACCTTCCTCCGCCTTTTCTCCCCTCGCGGTGACCCCGGACGAATTGGGCGATCACTGGCGCGATGGCCGGCTCCACCTTCCCTTGGATGTCGCTTATAACGGGGCGTTTTACGGCAACGCGGATGCCGGTCATATGCAGTTCTCCTTTCCCGAATTAATCGCGCACGCGGCCCAAACCCGCGCCCTCTGCGCGGGAACGATATTGGGCAGTGGAACCGTTTCCAACGAGGACACGGCCCGGGGCAGCAGTTGCCTCGCGGAAAAGCGCATGCTGGAAAAGATCGAAACAGGCAGCTTTAAAACTCCATTCATGAAGGAAGGGGACAGCATCCGGATTAGTATGTCGGACAAAGAAGGCCGAGATATTTTCGGGGCGATCGACCAAAAGGTGGTCAAGGCGAGTCTGTAAGTCGGAACCGGGCCCGGCAGGGGCCCGGAACATCCGACATTTGATAGGGCGGAACGAAAACGGGTTCCGGGAGCTCCATCTCGGACGAGGAGACGGCTTACTTTGCAGTATCATCGGTTGGGCTCATCTTCCCTGAATGTGAGCCAGGTATGCCTGGGCACGATGACTTGGGGGCAGCAGAACACGGAGGACGAGGCCCACGCGCAGTTGGATTTGGCCGTGGAGATGGGCGTTAATTTTTTTGACACCGCGGAAATGTATCCGGTCCCGGCCAAGGCTGAAACCCAGGGCGCCACGGAAAGGATTCTCGGCAGTTGGCTCGCGGGACGAGAGCGGAGTCGTTACGTGGTTGCCTCCAAGGTGATCGGCAGAAGCGAGCTTGCCTGGATCCGCGAGGGCGGGTACTTGAGCCGGGATCACATCCGCCGGGCTCTGGAAGCCAGCCTGCGTCGGCTGCGCACGGACTATCTCGACCTCTACCAGGTTCATTGGCCCGACCGCTACGTGCCCAAGTTTGGGGGACGCCACTTCAAACCGGATCAATACAGCGAGGGCGCGCCTATTCTGGAAACCATGGAAGCTCTTGCCGAATTGATCCAAGAGGGCAAAATTCGGCATTACGGCGTCAGCAATGAGACGCCTTATGGGTTGGGCCAATACGTCGGGCTCGCGGAACGACATGGCCTGCCCAAACCGGTAAGCATCCAAAATGCCTACAATCTCCTCAACCGCGTCTTCGATATTCATCTCGCGGAAACCTGTTACCACGAGAACATCATGTTATTGGCATACTCTCCGCTGGGGTTCGGCTACCTGACCGGAAAATACCGCGGCGGCGCACGGCCGCGAGGGGCGCGGGTCAGCCTGTTCCCCCAATATGCGCAACGCTATCAGGATAAAACCAATGCCGCGGAAGCGATTGAGGCCTATGCGGCGCTGGCCGGCGAGGGCGGCCTGGCTCGGTTGGCCCTGCAATTCATCAAGAATCGGCCCTTGCCCAATTGCGTGATTATCGGCGCCACCAGCCTGGATCAATTGAGGCAAAACCTGGCGCATCTCCAGGGCGAACTGCCCGCGGAAAAAATCGAGGCGGTCGAGGCGGTTCACCGCCGCTTTCCCAATCCCTGTCCCTGAGCGAGGCTTGTAGCCAAGCCGGAACGCTTCTCTATGGAGATGCGCCTGAGTTTCTGCTCCGATTTTTGATTTGACCCGTGGCTGAATTGTCGCGATTTGGCAGCGGCTTCAGCCGCCAATTCCTTGCGCGGAAAAACCAAATTTCGAACCCCTGAAGGGCTCCGGCTCCGCGATAAAATTCGGCACTTTTTTGCTTTCCCGCGACCTTCCGGCGGAGGCGTCGATGGGTTTGACCCCAACCACAAAAAAACCTATGATGGACCTTTCCCATACCGAGAAGATTCGTTTACAATTTCCTTTTCTGGTATGCGTAATCGGGCAAAAAAGCGCGTTTCCTCCCCGGGCCAGAGATGCTTTGTCCGAGGATCGCGGGGGCCTTTGAAAAGATGTTGGCAATATGAAGCGAATCATACCAATCTCATCCGGCAAGGGAGGAGTCGGGAAAACATCGTTTGCCGTGAACTTGGCGCTCTGCCTATCCCGCTACGGCAAAACCGTGCTGATGGATTTGGATACGGGCACATCCTCGATCCGCAATGTCATCCATGCGCCCATCCGAAAGGATTTGTATCACTTCTTCAAGAAAGACGAGCCTCTGCAAGAATGCATTACCCCGCTTCCGGCCTCGTTGGACCTGGAGGGGAAATTTTCCAAGTTCGGCTTCATCGCGGCCCCAAGCCACATGATCAGCACGATCACCAACCTGGATCAGGCCAAACGCGACCGGTTGATAGACGGCATCAACGCATTGCGTGCGGATTATGTAGTTCTCGACCTCAAGGCCGGGGCGGATCCCGCGGTGCTGGATTTCCTGCCTCAATCCAATACCGGCATCCTCGTGTTTACCCCCAATCATCCCGCGGCGACCTTGGCCGCTTCGGAAATCGCCAAGGCCATTCTCTTCCGCAAGTTCCGCGAGGTTTTCCACCCGGCCTCTCCTATTTATGAAAGATTCGGCAAACAACGCCTAAATCCCGATGCGGTCAACCAAATGATCGACCGGGTGGAGGATGTCTACGAGGGCGGCTTTGCCAACATCGACGCATTCCTGGAGTTTCTCCGCCGGCGGCTGCCGGATCACCCCTTCGTCAGAATTCTCTACAAAATGGTGGACAGCTTTCAAGTCTACTATATGCTCAACCGGTTCAATGGCGTGGAATCCTCGTTTCACACCGCGGTCAAGCCGTTCGTGGAGAATATTTCCCAGCATGTTTCCGCGCGGTTGGATATTCACAACCTGGGATGGGTGGTTGACTCGCAAAAGTACCATCAGGCAAATGTGCGCGGCATCCCTTTCGTCCTGGCGCAGACCTATCGAGCGGCAAAACCCCGCCCCAAAAAGAAAACCAGCATCGAGAGCCGGTTAGAAGCGCTTTACGAGATGACGGGTCTGATTCAGCGGGAGAAACCGGCCAGAAAAGCGGTCAAAATTACTCGAGCCGCGGTCCACAATGCCCTGGAGGGCCAACTCCACGCGATCCGTTCGCTTTACGAGGCCAAGGCGGAGGAAAGTGAAATGGAAAACTTCGAGTACATCCTCTCTTGTGTTCGCTACATCTTCCACCACAAGCGGATCTCGGCCTTCGGCGATGTGCGCATTCTTAAAAAGGGTGAATTGGTCCCCCTGGTTTTGGGTGGGAAACCCTAATCCCCGGGCCGAATCAGCCCTTTTTCCGCAATAACATCCCCTGAAAGCCGTCGAAACCGTGAATGGGTTCGATGCGGAAGCGCTCCCCATCCACGGCCGCCGGGATGCCGGCCGGAAGCCATGCCTCCAGCTCGCGAGCCGCTGGTTCGGCCCCGGTCGGGGGGGAGGGCGCTTCCGCGGGGTCGAGCGAGCAGACCGCGTAGAGCAGATAGCCGTCCGGCTTGACCCATTGCCAGGCAGACGCGGCGATCCGCGCCTGTTTCTGACGGATTGCCTCATCGGCGGGGCCCTGCTTGAGCAACTTGATTTCCGGGTGACGGCCGATGATGCCCGTCCCCGAGCAGGGCGCATCCACCAGCACGAGATCGAAATTTGCGTTCTGGCTTCCAAGCGTTTGTTTTAAATCGCGGGTTGTTTCAAAGGTGAGGCCCAGCCGTTCACGGTTTTCATGTAAACGGGCCAACCGATCCGCGCGGGGTTCGTGAGCCAGCAACCGGTTCAGCTTGCCGAAGCCCGCCAGGTAACAAGTTTTTCCGCCGGGAGCCGCGCAATAATCCAAAACCGAGCGGCAGCTGGATCTCAGAATCATTTCTCCCACCGCCTGAGAGCTTTCGTTTTGGATGTAAACCTTGTGCTGAAAAAAATCGGAGGATTTCGGCGGACGATCGCGGCGAAAAGCATGCGGCAAATAGGGAGAGCGGGAATCGTTTTCGAGGCCCTCATCCGGGATGGACCAGTAACTGATGGGAAAGCGTGCCCGCCAGGCGCACAACCAGTTCTGGACCGATTCGGGAGCGTAGTGGCGGGAGAGAAGGTCGCGCAGCCATGGCGGAAGCAGCCATTGCGCCTCATCCAGGCGTCCGAATTTTTCCCCAGCTCGGGTCATGTTTCGCAGAACCCCGTTGACGAAGGCCTTCAAACCCTTGAATTTCATCGCAACCGCCAAGCGGTTGGCCTCATTGAGAACGGCATAGGCGGGCGTTCTCAAAAACCGCAACTGGTAGAGCGACACCACCAAGAGCCAAAAAATTTTGGGTGGCGTGCGGGACTTTTGACAAAACTCGGCCAGCAGGAGCTCCAAACCCGGAAGAAAGCGCAGGCTGCCGTAAACCAGCTCATGAGCCAGGTTTCGGTCCTCCTCGCTGAGGCGGTGAGGCAACTTTTCCATGGCCTCTGGAACCAGGA
>JBGTRP010000037.1:0-18093 GCA_041940685.1 Acanthopleuribacteraceae bacterium | reverse complement strand
AGTTCGAGGTTCATACCGCCGCCATCACCAAGGATACGGATCGCCTTTTCGACCGCACCTTCTTCCAATTCAAGCTTGACCCCGAAAAGGTGCGCGATGTGCTCTCCAGCACCGGCATTAAGTATTTCGGCAATATTTTCGTGAAACCCGGCGAGTACAAACTGAAGGTCGTGGTTCGCGATATGGAAAATGGCAAGGTGGGCTCCCATATCCAAAACATTACGGTCGAGAAAGCCAATCTCTCCGTGTCCGGGCCCATGATGCTGACCGAGAACAACTGGGTCATGATTCGTGAAGAGGAGGAAAAGGAGCGCATCACCAAGGCCGGGAACCTGGATTTCAGCTATCCCTACCGCTTCTCCGGGCGCAATTTGGTTCCCCAAACCACGCCATTGGTCGACGGCGGGAAGAGCAAGCACTTCTTCTACCTGTTGAGCGATCGGGAGTTCAGCTCGGAAACCGCTCCCACGGTGCGCGCGGTGGTGGTTGATGAGGAAAACAATGTCTATCCCATCCCCAAGGATGCGCTCACGGGCGGCGCCGAGTTCCGAGGCGGCGAATCCAACACGATCGTCTACGTGTTAAAGGTCGATTTCGACTCTCTCAAGCTGACCAGTGGCAGCAATTACCAACTGATGACCCAATTTGAGGTTGGCGATCAGGAGCCGATCCGGTCCGCCGCGAACTTTATGATCGAATAAACGAAAACCGACACCGCCTCCCGGAAACCCTTTCGGGAGGCGGGTCCTTCCTTGGGATTACGCGCATGTGGGTTTCGATTTCCCCCTGCCGTCTTTTGGCGGCTGTCGGGGTTTTTTTGCTTTTGGGCTGTAGCCGGCCGAAAACCTATCCTCAATCCAATATCATCCTGATTTCGGTAGATACCTTGCGGGCGGATCATCTTTCCGCCTATGGACGGGGCGATATCCATACGCCGGCCTTCGATTCCCTGGTCCGCGATGGGGTATTGTTCGAGCGGGCGTTCAGCCAGTACCCCTTGACCCTGCCTTCCCATGTCACCATCCTGACCGGAAAGCTGCCGCCCAACCACGGCGTTCGCGATAATCTGAATTACAGACTCGACCCTTCCGTGGATACGCTTGGTCTTCTCCTTCAACGGGAGGGTTACCGCACGGCCGCATTCGTTTCCTCCATGGTGATCGGCAAACGTACGGGAATTCACCATGGGTTCGATGTCTACGACAGTGAAATTGTGACCGAGGAAGGCGTGGTCATGGCCGAGAGGCCCGGCGCGGAAACGATCCGATCCGCATCTTCCTGGCTGGATCAACACGCGGCGGGAGGTCCCTTCTTCCTCATGCTGCATCTCTACGAGCCCCATGCGCCCTATGAGCCGCCCGAACCCTATGCCTCAACCTATGCCAACGCCTATGACGGTGAGATCGCCCATGTGGACCATTTGATCGACGGATTCCTCGCGAAGCTGAAAACCATGGGTCTTTATGAAGACGCCATTGTCATCTTGCTTTCCGACCATGGGGAGGGGCTTGGCGACCACGGCGAGGACGAACATGGCATTTTCCTCTACAAGGAGGCGCTGCATGTGCCGCTCGTCATCAAGCTACCGGGCCAGGCGCGAGCCGGATCGAGGGTGGGCGAAGTTTGCGGGTTGATGGATATCAAACCAACCCTAGAGGGGCTTTTGGATATGGAGCTCTCGCCGAGCGATGGCGTCGCACTGCTCTCGGCCCCATCCGGTTTGCAAGACCGGCGGATCTATAGCGAGAGCTATTACCCCTTGAATGGTTTTGGCTGCTACCCATTGAAGTCCATAATTCAGCATCGGTGGCACTACATTCAAGACAACCGGGAGGAGTTGTACGATTATTTGGCCGATCCCCTCGAAAAGCAAAACCTGTTGCCCGGAACGCCGATTCCGGCGGGATTTAAAGAGTTTCTTGAACAGATTGGCGAGGGACTCAACACTCGCGGCGGCGACACGCAGGAAGATTTGGAGTTGCTGGCTTCATTGGGCTATACCTCGCTTTCCAATAGCGCGAAACCCATGCGCAAGCGGGACCCGAGACTGCTGGTGAAAGAGCTCCGGGAACTGAAAATGGCGAAAGACGCCATCGATGAGGGCAGGCATTCGGCGGGCGGCGACATCCTCCGAAAGCTTCTGGATCAAAACCCATGCATGCATGAGGCGCGTTTGCGATTGGCCGAGTTGATCGCCGACCGGGGCGAGGCCGCAACCCTGGAAACTCTATATGAAGAGGGCCTGGCCTGTGATCCCAACCATCTGCCCTACCTCATGTTGTTGGTTCCTCTCAAGCTCCGGCTCGACAAGGCCGACGAGGCCGCCAGCCTGACCCAGTTTATTTGGGAAACCGGGCCGGATTACGCCAAGGACGAATTGAGCCTGTACTACCTGAACGCGGGCAAAAAGGAGATGGCGCGGAATTTGGCCGACAACATCCTGGAGACGAACAAGGCCGCGCCGCACGCGCGCTACGTGCTGGCCAAGCTGGAGGAGGATCAGGGAGAATTCGAGGCCGCGCTGGAGCGTTATCAGGCGGCGCTTTCCCTTTTTCTCGAAAGCCAAAACCTGCAAATGGAGAGGCTGACCCTCTTTCGCGTGGCCGTCTGTCTCCGCGCCCTCCAGCGTCCCGAGCCCGCGGTTGAAGCCCTGCGCAAGGCCTTGGTCATCATGCCCGATTTCCGCGAGGCCCGCGAGGATTTGGCCCTGCTCCTGGGTTCCCTGGGCCGCAACCGTGAGGCCATCGAGACCATGGACGGCTGGGTGTCGGAATTTCCCAGCCGAAAAAATTACCTTTTGGCCGCTCAAACCATGAGAAAATTGGGCTTGGTCAGGCCGGCGGATTTTTATCGGGAGCAGGCGGAACTCCACCCCTGAAGTCTCGAAATCCGAGAATCTCAATTTTGGACCGGCTAACTTTCCCCTCGGAGGTTTCGAGTGGCGCGTACCCACCCAAGGCGTAATGGAGTTTTGGAGCATGTTCGCGGGCTGTTTTTGCTCCTTTGGCTGGCATGCGCGGTTGCCTGTAATCAAGCCGACCAAAGCTCCGGCCCTCTTTCTGTCCCGGCGCCCGGCCCGCTTGAGCCGCCGCCTTTTCTGGAATTGGCTGAAGCCTCCGGGTTAGATTTTCGCCATTTCAATGGGAAGACCGGAGAATATTACTTTTGCGAGATCGTGGGGCCCGGCGGGGCGATGTTCGATTATGACAACGACGGCGATTTGGACATTTACCTGGTTCAGGGACAGCAGATCACGGCCGATGGGAAGCCTCCCGCGGAAAGCCCCTACCGCGATCGCCTCTTTCGCAACGACCTGAGCCAAGGCGCGGACGGGAAGCCCGTCCTGACCTTCACCGACGTTACCGATCAAAGCGGCATCCGCGCCTTGGGTTACGGCATGGGCGTGGCGGCCGGCGATTACGACAATGATGGCTGGGTGGATCTCTATCTCACCAATTTCGGCCACAACCAGTTCTGGCGTAACAATGGCGATGGAACCTTTCGCGACGTCACGGCGGAAACCGGAACCGACGATGCCCGTTGGAGCACGAGCGCCAGCTTTTTTGACTTCGACCGGGATGGGTATTTAGATCTTTTCCTCACCAACTACGTGGCCTTCAGCCTCGCCAACCACCGGCCCTGCGGGTCCGATATCGGCCGCCCCGATTATTGCGGCCCGCAAACCTATCCCGATCAGCCGGATAGCTTTTTTCGCAACCGGGGCGATGGGACCTTTCAAGATATTTCCGCGCCTTCCGGAATTCTTTCCTCTTTTGGGCCCGGGCTCGGCGTGGTGACCGCGGATTTCAACGGCGACGGTTGGATGGACGTGTACGTGGCCAATGATCAAGATCCCAACCTGTTGTGGATCAATCAAAAAGACGGCACCTTCAGGGACAATGCGCTGCTCGCGGGTTGCGCCGTCAATATAGAGGGCCTGGTGGAGGCCAGCATGGGCATCGATGCCGGCGACATCGACAATGACGGCGACGATGACCTGTTTATGACCCACCTCAACGGCGAGACCAACACGCTTTACCTCAACGACGGTACGGGCGCGTTTCAGGATGCCACCGTGGTCAGTCGCCTGGGCTCCGATAGTCTCGCATACACGGGTTGGGGCACCGCGATGATGGACTTCGACAACGACTCGTTGCTGGATTTGGTGGTCGCCAATGGCGCGGTATATTCCATCGACGCCCTTGCCCAACAGGGCGATCCCTATCCCTTTCACCAGCCCAACCAGCTCTTCCGCAACCTGGGTGGAGGCGTCTTCGAAAATCTGAGCGCGAGCGCGGGTGAGGCCTTCTCCTTTTCCGAAATCAGCCGAGGCGTCGCCGTGGGCGACCTGGACAATGATGGTGACCCGGATGTGCTGGTCTGCAACGATGACGGCCCGGTCCGCCTGCTGATCAATCAGGTCGGCCAGGATCGAGCCTGGATCGGGTTCCGGGCGGTCAGCTCCAATCTGAAGCGCGACATGACGGGCGCCAAGGTTTTTGTTTACACTCGGGACGGAAGGGCGTTGTACCGCCGCTGCCGGGCGGATGCCAGTTATTGTTCGGCCAACGATCCGCGCGTCCTTTTCGGGCTCGGCGAATCGGGCGGCGTGGAACGGGTGGAGGTGCTATGGCCCGATCAATATCGGGAGACGTGGCCGGCGCCCGAAATCAACCGCTACCATACCCTGGTTCAAGGAACCGGCCAACCGCTGGAGGTGAACTAATTGAGGGATAAGGCATTGCGGCCAAGCCGAGGCTGGATGGGGGCCCTTTTGGGTTTGTGTTGTCTGATGACGCCACCGGCATGTCAACCCGCCGGCAATCCTGAACAGGGGCCGACGTCAAAGCTCGCGGAAATTTCCGAACCCTATGGCCTGAACCAAATCGACCTTTCGGTGCGGGAGCAATACCGGGAATTGAAAGCCGCGCTCGACGAACGGCTGGCCGCATCTCCCCGGGACCCACTGCAACTGGCGGAGGCCTTCGGCTTGCTGGGTATGTGGCATCAGACCTACCGTTATCCCGAGTTGGCCATTGCCTGTTACGCCAATGCGCGGTTATTTAATGATCGGGACCCTCGCTGGCCTTATTATCAGGCGCATATCTACAAAATTTGGGGTCGAATGGAGGAGGCGCGCGACGCTTTCAAAAAGGCGCTCGAATTATCGCCCGATGACCAACCCACGCTCACCTGGTTGGCCGAACTCGAGCTTTCCACCAACAGGGACGCCGAGGCCCTGCCCCTCCTGGAGCATGCTTTGCGGCTCAACCCCAAAAACGTTCGCGCCCTACTCTACCGCGGTCGCATCGCCCTCAACCAAAAACAATTTGACCAAGCGCGTCAATGGCTGGAAAAGGCCTTCCAGCTCCAACCCGAGGCCACCAAAGTCCGCTATGCCCTTGGCCAGGCCTACCGGGGGCTGGGGGACCTGGAAAAGGCGCGCGAACTGTTGACCAGCGCCATGGTCGGCATCGAACACGAGGTCGAGCCCGATCTGGATGATCCCGCCATGCGGGCCTTGGCGGCAATTCGCATCAGTGGACGTCATTTTGCCGAGTTGGGCCAAATCTCCATAAAAAAAGGCGATATTCCCGCGGCGGTCGAGGCGTTTGGCAAGGCGGTTGCCGCGGCGCCGGACAAACCCGGCCTGCGTCTGCGCCTGGCCGAGGCGCTCATGATGGCGCGCCGGCCAAAGGATGCGGTGGCCGTTCTGGAAACCGCGGTCAAAACATTTCAAGACCACGCGCCTACCTTCAGCAAGCTGGGCCTGGTTTACGCGCGTTTGGGCAACTGGTCGGAGGCTGAACGCTATTTCCGCGAGGCCATCACTCTCAATCCCAACTATCAGGAGCCTCGTTTCAACTACGCCATCCTGCTGCAGCGCCAAGGCCGTTGCGCGGATGCGCTCACTCATTTCGAAACCGCCATTGCGCTGGAGCCCAACAACGGAAAGCAACGCAACCAGAGGGCGCTCTGCATCCTCGAATTGCAAGGGCCGAGGGCGGCCATCGCCGCCTTGGAGAAAGACTTGACCGCCGTGCCTGGAGAACCCGACATTATGCTGCCGCTCGCGCGCCTGCTGGCCGGCGGCCCGGACGGCCGCGACGGTCGGCGCGCGCTCGAACTGGCGCGCGCGGGTTTCAGCCAGGTTCCAAGCCTCACCTGGGCGGAAACGCTCGCCATGGCGCATGCCCAACTCGGTGATTTCAAAAATGCCCAGCGTTGGCAGCGGGCCGCCCTGGATGCCGCGCTGTCCACGGGCCAGGAGCAACGCCTACCCTGGGTGCGCGCACGCTTGGAACAATTTCTTGCCGGGAAACCCGCGCAACAGCCCTGGGCGAATCAAGAACGCGCCATTCATGGGATCCAGGTGACCGCGCCCGCGGATGCCGGTGCGCCCTGATCCAGCGGTGGGAGATTCAATAAAAACTCATGGATAAGGTGTTTAAGGCCTACGGAAAATTTGGTGGTTGCCGGGTTTCCAGGTTTCCCCATCATCATCGCTATACTCCATTTTGGACTCGAACCCCGTAGCGCTGACATTGTATCTGGTAAAGCGGAGTTGGGCCTCTTTACCATTTTGAGTTTCGAATTTCTGAGTATACCGAACCTCTTCCCCGAGCTCTCCAGTCATAATCCATAACTTCCCGTCCACACCGACGGACACCATTTCAATAATTGCTTGGGACTCGTTGACATAAAAAAGAATTCCGGCGGTCATATTCATCTCGGGAATCTTACTCACGCCTGACAGTACGCGGTCTTCAATCACCCATTCAAAGCGATAGGTCCCTTCTACACTGCGAGCGACCGAACCATCGCCTTTGAGGAATTCCGTGGTCACTTCCCAAGTGCCGACGGTATCTCGAAGCTGCTGTATGGAGGCCTGTAGCGCCTGATCCTTATTTTCTTCTTGGTTTTGGGCCGCGGCAGGACCCAATACCGCGACAAGGAAGGCCGTCAGAAACCAACGCTTTGCATTCATGCGATTCTCCTCTAGGAGCCGGGGTTGGGCCAAGTCGGGTTTTTGCAAGTCTATACCCGCCTTGGCATTTGAAATCTGTACGCTTGCGCCAAGCTTTTGATAGCAAAATCACCAGACAGTAGCGGTCCTTGTGGCATGAGAAGGGTGGATGGCTTTGTTCTCTTATTGTTTTAAGGACTCAGTTGCATCAAAGCCCAAATCAGTTTGAGAATTCTCAATCCCAATGCACAGCCTAACAATATTCGGACCCGGAACTCTCCGCGTGGCTTCACTCACTCGCGATGGCGCGGTTTTCCCAGAGGAAATCCGAGGCTTGGTTGCCCCGGAGCGCGGTGATGGCGAGGGGTTGGTCCCCGGAAATTTCAAAATAGCTGTTCACTACCGGGCTGAATTGCGTGCTGATGACGTAAAGACCCTTTTCGTCCGGCGTCAGGGCAAAGGCAATTTTGTTTTCCACCTGGCTTCCGTCTTCACCGAATTGGGTCACCACCACGTTCGTGGCGCTATCTCCCCGATTCACCACGGCAAATCCGTCCCAGGTAACCGCCCAGTTTCCAGGGTAGATGCGCCATTTTTGAGAGAGTTGAGATGCGCTGCCCACATGGGCGGGACCGGTTCCGTTTTTATTGGCCTGGTAGGCGATGGTGACGCGTACTCGCGAATCATTGGCGATGCTGAAGTGGGAGACTTCGGCGGTCTCGAACAATCCTTCTACCGTTTGAACCAGGGTGCCTCCGGCGGGTACCGAGCCGTTTGCGCCGGCGATGAGGTCGCCCTCTTCATTGCTGCCCGTCAGGCTGAACCCTTGCTCGGTCGCCTCGGAATTGGTCATGATAATTCTGGTGAGAAAGGAGCCCGCGGCGCGGGTGATATGAGGAATCAAGCGGTTGTCTCCCTCATCCGGAACACTGTAGTTCTCCCATAGGAAATCGGAGGCCAGGTTACCGCGCAGGGCTGTAATCGCAAGAGGTTGGGTGGCCGTGATTTCGAAGAAACCGTCCTCCACCGGATTGAACTGACCGCTGATTACATACAATCCCTTCGCATTGGGGGCGAGGCCGGCAATGGCAATTTTGTCGTCGATTTGGGCGCCGTCAGGGCCGCGCTGAATTACGTGGATATCGGCGGCGGCTGCGCCCGTGTTGACCACCGCCATGCCGTCCCATGTGACGGCGGGGTTCCCGGGAAACAAAAGCCAGGAATCCGCTTGGTAGGATGATTCATTGACATGGGCGGGACCCGACCCGGCCGTGTTCGCCTGGTAGGCGATGGAGACCTTCACATTGGATGCCTCGCTGATTTCGAAGTGCGAAACATCCTGGGCGCCGAACAAGGTTTGCGGATCGGAGAACAGGGTGGCGTTTCCGTTCAAGGAGCCATTGGCCGTTCCCACCAGGCTGCTGGCTTGGTTGTAGGCGGTCATTTGGTAGGTTTGGGTAGCGTCCGTGGTGTTGGCGATGATGATGTCGGTGGAAAAGTTTCCGTCGGCCAGGGTTACATGCGGCACCAAACGTTTGGTGGTCGGACCGGGTTCGGCATTGCCGCTGAGCCGAAACAGCAAGCCCGGCGATTCGGTGCGCAAAACCCAAGTATCAAAGGTTTCAATCCCTCTCGATGCAAGCGTTTCCCGATAGTTATTTTCCCGGAGCGCATAAAGCGGCTGCCAACTGCCGTCTACGCCGCTAGCGTCCACCAGTACCTGGAGCCAGTAGGTGCCCGGCGCTAGCTGGGCGTTGGCGGTGAGCTCAAAAGATCCGGCGCCATCGCTTGAAACCTGGTCCGGGTAGCTCTGTTCCCAAACCACCGCGTTGGGCAGCATGCCCGCGTCGCTCCATATGCGCACCGTCACGCCCTGGTGGGTCTGGTCGTTCAGATCACCCTCATACAGACCCTGAATCTCGATTTTGCCGATCAGTCCGCCGCCTTGTAGGAAGAAGTCATCGGCATCCGAACACTCAAAGAAGGTGGCTGTATCGAAAAAACCGCATCCGCTACGAGAGCCGTCCGCACAACAAAACTGATCGAAGATCACATTTTCCTGGGCAAGGATCAACCCGCTGACCGGCAAAAGCAGAAATGCGAGAAATTTCAATTTGTGGATAGCATTCATGGAGAAACCTTTCTTTGGGGGTTGATGGGCTCGAGGGCCGCGCCCAGCCGGGAAACACTCGCCTCGGAGCCGCAACTATTCTAGCGGGATGCAAAGCGAGCGCCAAGTGTGGACGGAAAGCGGGGTCTAAAATGAAAGCGTGAGGGGAGGATAGCTGCCCGCGGCGCTAACCGTGGGACGGTCAGCGCCCGAAGTACCCGCCGCGATAGCGTAGCTTGACGCCCCGGCGCTTGACTTTCACCTTTATTTTGCGGAATTCGCCGGACTTGCCTTCCGGGCTCTGGTACCCCAACACGTAAAAGAACTGGGGTTCTTGGAGCATTTTGCCAAGGGGATCGTTCAGCGTGGAGTTGGAATGAAACTCACCGCCGGATTCCTCGGCCAGGCGGATCAGCCCGTCGTTTAGCTCCGCGGCAAAATCGCGGTAGGCGTGGGCGACCACCCGTGGCGGGCGGCGGTCGGAGAAGGCCACGGAGCGGTCGCGGTTGGCCGCGGCGTCGAAATTGTAAATGTCAAAGGTGTGAAAGATGACCCGGTTGCGGATGCAGGCATGCGCCACGCGCTGGAACTCCTTGTGGAAAGAGGGCACCGAAATAAAGTTGATGGAACTGTTCGGACTGGCCATGTTCTCCATGAGCTCCACATCATCTGCGTCCGAATCGGAGAAGTTCAGGTAGTAGCGCGCCAATTCCACGGCGGCCGCTCCGGGCGTCAGTGAAAAGCCGGGCGAGATGAAATACAGGGTCTTGAGCCCATCGAAGTCCTGGAAGCGGTAGGTGAGGGCCTCCAACTCGCCGATCGCCCGCTCTACCCGTAGCTCCTGAATGTCGAGAAATGCTTGTAACTCTTCCCGAATACAGAATTCCAACTCGGCTCGATTGTCCACCTTGTCCCTTGCCGTGGCGGCATGCATCTTGGCGCATTGGTCCAGCTTGCGTTCGAGCTCTTCCATGGAACGAACCAGCTTGGAAACATTTCTTCTGTCCTCGCCGAGTTGGTAACTCCCGGAGACGATGGTTCTACCCTTGAGCCTGCCTAAGTAGCGATCCTTATAGCCCAGCAATACCTCGAGAATGGTGTTCGGATCCCGGATGAAGTTGGGGGTTAATAACCCGTTCTCCATGCTGTAAAGCAGCATGTCGGTTTCGCGATCCAGCGCCAGCGATTTCAGGAAATTCTCCAATTGGCTGAAGGTTTTGTGAATGTCGGGATATTCCGCGGACTCCAGGTCCAAAACGAAAATGGCGCGCGGCCGGGTTTGAAGGGGCGCCTCGGATCGAATGGCGGCCAGGCTAGGCGTCTCTTTGGTTGGCAGCGCCTTGGGATCGAGTGGCGCGGGAGTGGCGCGGGTGAAATCCAGCACCTCAAAGGAAGTGATCGCGACCTTGTTCCTGTCTTCTCTGACCTCAAAATCGGTCGCTTTCAGGTCCTTGACTATATCCCCGTTCTTGCGGAAGGCCGTAACATCCAGCGTGACGTAAGTAACCGTAAACTTTTCCTGCACCACCGCTTCGGATTCCTGAAACGCCAGCAGCATAGTGAACAGTGCGATAGAAACCATTTCGATTCTCTCCTTGGGTTCCGCGATCCGTATCACGGTGAGCAATAACTGTACCAGGCCCTCGCGGAATAGAGCCTCTGGGCCGCCAGGCGCGAAAAGAGTCGGCGCGTGGGGTTATCTCCGCATTTGCTCCTTTGCCAACCCGGTCAACGGGGTTCATTAAATGGGGTATGGATGAAGCCGGCTTCCTCTATAATGGCAGGAGAGGGAGATGAGGCCAAATGATTCGCGCTTTGCTTGACGATTTCCTCAATGCCACGGTCATTTTCGGCTATGACCGCATCGGGTTCGCGGTGCGTCGCGGGCTTTGGGATGCGGCCGAGACGCGTGCGGACATGACCGGGAAAGTTTGCCTCGTCACCGGCGCGAATTCCGGTTTGGGCAAGGCCACGGCCATGCACCTGGCCAAATTGGGCGCTTCCGTCCACATGTTGTGCCGCAATCCCGAGTTGGGAGAGGCGGCCCGGCGCGAGATTGTCGCCGAGTCCGGCGCCGATCGGACCCTGTTGCATTTGGTGGACATGGGAGAACCCGAGGCGGTGCGCGCCTTCGCGGAGGACTTTCGGCGGGAAAACCAGCGGTTGGACGTGCTGGTGAACAATGCAGGCGTCCTGCTGGCGGAAAGGGTGGAAAACAGCCTCGGCATGGAGATGACCTTTGCCGTCAACACCCTGGGCTATTTCCTGACCATGGCATGCCTGGCGCCTCTTTTGCGGAGCACCGCGGGCGCGCGGGTTATCAATGTATCCTCCGGGGGTATGTACCTTGCCCGTCTTCAGGTGGATGACCCGCATTTCAAGAAGCGCGCCTTCAACGGTACCCTGGCCTATGCCGAGAGCAAACGGGCGGAGGTGGCGCTCGCGCAACTTTGGTCGGAGCAGTTCGCCCCCGACGGGGTGTTCGTCAGCGCCATGCATCCGGGTTGGGCGGATACCAAGGCCGTGCGCAACAGCCTGCCCACTTTTTTTGCGGTGACGCGTCCATTCCTGCGGCGTCCCGAGCAGGGTGCGGATACCATAATTTGGTTGGCGGTCAACCCCCGACTTTCTATGAAAGATACCGGTCGCTTCTGGTTCGACCGCAAGGCCAGACCCGTGTATCGCAAGAAAGGCACCCGCCACGAGCCGGAGGACGAGCGGCGCCTGTGGAACATGTGCGCGGAACACTGCGGCATGCCTCCCTTATTGGAGGAGAGGTGAAGCTTCACCGTTTGTACCGCGAGCAATGGTTGCCCTTGGACACTCAAGCTGCCTGGCGCTTTTTTTCCAACCCCAAAAACCTGGAAGAGATCACGCCACCCTGGCTCAACTTTTCCATGGACTCGCCTGGCAAGGAACGCATGTACGCCGGAATGATTTTGAAGTACCGCATCCGGCTTCCCGGAGGGGTTCCGACCCAATGGATTACCGAAATTACCCATGTGCGCGAGCCCGAATTTTTTGTAGACGAACAACGCATTGGTCCCTACCGATTTTGGCACCATCAGCACCGTTTCCACCCGGAACGGGGAGGGGTGCGGATGGAAGACGAGGTGCATTACGGTCTGCCGCTCGGGTGGTTGGGCAACATGGCGCATGCATTGTGGGTGAAGAACCAACTTCGCGCGATATTCGATTTTCGGTTTCAACACCTCGCGCGGCGCTTTCCGGACAAGAACTCAATGAACTGACTGGATATGGCGCGCCGGCCCGTGGAGAATTCTTCGCCAAGGCGTCCCAAGAAGAAATCCTTGGGTCCACATCCTATTTCGTTCGCTGAAAAGACTCCGAAAAACCTTTGCACTCAATTCGCAAAAACCGATAAGTAGGCGGAGGCGTTGCTATTTATTTTGATTTTTTGCGGTAGAGGCCATCGAAGGAGGTCTGCCAGGTCTTGCCGTCATCCTTGGAGATTTCCCAATGCTGACGAACCGAACCGTCCTCGTTGTTGCGCCAGGAAATGCGGTGATGGAGCATTTCACCTTTGCTGTTGGGGCCCTTGCCCTCGAGCACCATTTTCCCGTCCTCGTATTCGCCCGACAGCATGGGCAAGGGAACGCCGCTTTGCCAAACCCAGAACTGATGCCATTTTCCAGTGGTTGGATTGTAGTAGTTGAGACTGGTGCCGCTGGTCCCGGATGCGCCGGCTCCCGTCCAGTTTTCCTGAAGCACACATCCTCCGAGAATGGGTTCGATCCGGTTCGTTCCCGCCAGCTTACCATTGGCGGTAACCTCCCATTCCCCAATCCAAAAATCGAACTGGTGGGATTTGGCGTCCGAGCAGGGACCCCCGCTTTGGTCCTGAGCCCAAGCCGGCGCGAGGCTGCAAAGGCATAACAAGCAGAGCCGGACGATCTTCCTGTTTCCATTCAACATTTCTACCTCCGAACACGGGTTTTTTCATCGGCACGGGATTTCTACCCTATCTCTTACGCGAAAGGGCTCGCCTGGTTTTGAGGTCTCTACCTATCATGGGAAGAAGGGATGGACGGGGCGCGAGTGTTTCCCCTCCTGGCCTAATACCGCTCGCCCCATGTGGTCCCACGGACCTCCCAGCTCAGGGAAGCCCTTAAATAATGGTTTTTTACGTCCACCAATTGGGGTAAGATGTAGCCTGTTTGGCCTCATGGCGATTCTTCGCCCGTTCTTTTGCGGTGGCGAAGGCGCATGGATTTGGGATCAATGGGCTCGATTTCGAGTTGGTAGGTGTGATGAAGTATACGCGCGTATTCATGGAAGCCATCAAGTACGTGCTTCCCCCGGTTGTGGTGTCCTCCAATGAGTTGGAAGAACGGCTCCGTCCCCTGTATGAAAAGCTGCATATCGGAATGGGCCAGCTAGAGGCGCTGACCGGCGTAATCGAGCGGCGTTGGTGGGGGGAGGAGCGGTCGCTTACCGATTGCGCCGCCGCGGCCGCCAAACGAGCCTTGGACGCGTCCGCGGCCGGGGCCGAGGATATCGGCGCGCTGGTGTACACGGGCGTGTGCAGGGAGCAGTTCGAACCCGCCACGGCCTGCGGGATTGCGGCCCAGATCGGGGTGGGCGAGGAGGCCGCGGTCTACGATATCAGCAACGCCTGTCTGGGTGTGCTGAACGGAATTCTGGATGTAGCCAACCGCATCGAACTGGGCCAAATTCGGGCGGGATTGGTGGTTTCCTGTGAAACCGCCCGCGAGATCAACGAAACCATGATTCAGCGCATGTTGGAGGAAAACAACATGGAGAGCTTCAAGCTCTCGCTGGCCACCCTGACCGGTGGTTCCGGCGCGGTCGCGGTTTTGCTTACCGACGATTCCTTTCCCAACCGCCAACGGCGCCTTTTGGGGGCGGTCACCCAGGCCGCGCCCCAGCATCACCGCCTGTGCCGTTGGGGCCTGGAAGGATTGGGCAGTGGGGTGCTGCGCCCGTTTATGTCCACGGACTCGGTTTCCGTCTTGAAGTACGGCGTGGAATTGGGACTGCGCACCTGGAAGAGTTTCCTCAGAAAATTGGAATGGACCATGGATGTGGTGGACAAGGTGGTTTGCCACCAGGTGGGCTCCGAACACCAGAGCACCATTCTCAAGCTGCTTGGAATTCCCGCTGAAAAGGACTACATCACCTTTCCCTACCTGGGAAATATCGGTACGGTTTCCCTGCCCCTGACCGCGGCGCTTGCCGAGGAGCGGGAATTTCTAAAGCCCGGCGACCATGTCGGGTTTCTGGGGATCGGCAGTGGCTTGAACTGCACCATGCTGGGTTTTAAATGGTGAGTGCGCAAGGCACGCCATTGGAAGGCGGTTCCGGGCGGCTGGCCGAATCTCGGCTCGCCGAAACCGGCGCTGACGAACAGGATGTTGTGGAGCCCCCGTTTCAGGATCATTTCCTGGCGGTCAACGGGCTGCGATATCACTATCTGGACCAGGGTGAGGGTGATCCGGTCGTTTTGCTTCACGGCAACCCCACCTGGTCTTTTTATTACCGCAACCTGGCCCGTGCGCTGTTTGGCCGTTACCGCACCATCATTCCCGACCATATCGGCTGCGGCATGTCTGAAAAGCCGGATGAAAGCCGCTACTCCTATCGGCTGAAGAGCAGGGTGGACGATCTGGACTTTCTGCTGGAGCATTTGCAACTGCGGGAACGCATTACCCTTGTGCTTCACGACTGGGGCGGCATGATCGGCATGGCCTATGCCTCGCGTTATCCGGAGCGCATCAAACGCCTGGTCATCCTGAATACCGCGGCTTTTTTTCTGCCCCCGAACAAACGCTTCCCCTTCGCCCTGAGGTTCGCCCGGACGCCATGGTTGGGGGACTGGATTTTGCGCGCGACGGATGCTTTCTGTAAGGGTACGCTGCGGTTCGGTATGAAGAAGAGGCGTCTGCCGCGGGACATCGAGCAGGCCTACCTGTCGCCCTATGACTCATATGCCAACCGGATCGCCATCGCCCGCTTCGTCCAGGATATCCCTTTGAAGGCCGGGCACCCGAGTTACGATTTGGTGGACGAGGTTCAAAAGGGGCTGCATCGTTTTAAGCGCACGCCCGCGCTGATTTGCTGGGGCTGCCGTGACTTCGTGTTTTCCACCGAGTTCCTCGACCAATGGGTGGGGCATTTGCCCTACGCGGAGGTTCATCGTTTTGAGGATGCGGGGCACCTTGTGCTGGAAGACGCCCGCCATGAAGTGATCCCCAAAATCGTTGACTTTTTGGAAGCCAATCCCATTTGATTGCAAAAAGAAAAATTATTTCCCTCTCCGGATTGTGAGCGATCATGTCCAATTCCGCGCCATTCACCAACATCGCGGCCCATTTACCCGCCATGGCCGTTTCTCGGCCCCATGGCCTCGCGGTCGTGTTTCCTGAAGGCCGGGACCGTGACAACCGGGTGTCCTACACTCATTTGACCTTCAGGCAATTGGACGTGGAGAGCGCGAGGCTTGCCCGTGGGTTGGTGCGCCGGGGAATTGTACGCGGCGCCCGCGTGGCGTTGATGGTAAAGCCGAGCCTTGAATTCTTTGCGCTTACCTTTGCGCTTTTTCGATTGGGGGCGGTTCCGGTATTGATCGATCCCGGCATGGGGCTCAAGAACCTGAAAACCTGTTTGCGCGAAGCCGAGCCCGAGGCTTTCATCGGTATCCCCAAGGCGCATGTGGCGCGCCTGCTGTTGCGCTGGCCGCGCGTCAAAACCTTGATTACCGTGGGCCGGTCCGCGCCCTGGGGCGGGGTTACCCTGGCGAGGGTGCGCGAGATGGGAAAAAGGGAAGACGCCGACCCGCCAGCCAGTACCGATCTCGACGATATCGCGGCGATCCTCTTTACCAGCGGAAGTACGGGCGTGCCCAAGGGCGCCGTATACCGGCACGGCAATTTCCTGGCGCAGGTCGACCTGCTCAAGCGGGTCTACGCCATTCAGCCGGGCGAAATCGATCTGGCAACCTTTCCCCTTTTTGCTCTGTTCGGGCCCGCGCTCGGCATGACCACAATTGTTCCCGATATGAATCCGACCCGGCCCGCTCGGGTCAACCCTGAGAGCATCTTGGAGGCCATCGACAACTTTGGCGTCACCAATATGTTCGGTAGCCCCGCCCTACTCGATCGGGTGGGTCGCTATGGCGTTTCTCATGGGGTCCGCCTGCCCTCGCTCAAACGCGTAATCTCGGCAGGAGCTCCGGTCCAGAGCGCCATTCTGGAGCGTTTCCACCAACTTTTAGAGGCGGATGCGCAAATCTTCACGCCCTACGGCGCGACCGAAGCCCTGCCGGTTTGCTCCATCGGTTCATTGGAACTGCTCGGGACGCGGGCCGAAAAAAGCGCGGCCGGCGCCGGCGTGTGCGTGGGCAAACCCGTGGCTGGTACGCGGGTCGAGATCATCCGCATCAGCGAAGAGCCCATGGAGGTTTGGTCGCCGGAGCTTCGCCAGGACCCGGGAAAGGTAGGGGAGATCGCGGTGAAAAGCCCGGTGGCGACTCGGGCCTATCACGGGCGTGAGACCTCCACCCGGCTCGCCAAGATTCAAGATCCCCAGGATGGCGGCTTTTTTCATCGCATGGGCGATTTGGGCTATTTTGACGAGCAGGGAATGCTGTGGTTTTGCGGGCGCAAATCTCATCGTGTTGCGACCTCCGGCGGGTTGATGTTTACGCTGCAATGCGAAGGCGTTTTCAACGCCCATGACCGTGTGTTCCGCTCGGCGCTGGTTGGCGTTCCATCCGGAGAGGGCGATGAGCTGGAGCCCGTGTTGTGCGTGGAGCCGGAAAGAGAGAATGGCCCCCTCGATCTCGAGGCCCTGCGTGGCGAACTGCTTGCCCTGGCGGCCGAATTCGAAATCACCAGGCCGATCCGAAAGATTTTGTTTCACCCTTCCTTTCCCGTGGATATCCGCCACAATGCCAAGATTTTTCGCGAGAAATTGGCGCCCTGGGCGGCCGCTCGGCTCAAAGCCGGAAAGAATTGAGGCGAACGATTAGTAGAGCCAACTGACCAGGCTCCAGCGGGTTCCCCTGGTTACCGGACGGACCTCGTGTGCGATTCCGGATGGAAAAGCAATCAGCATTCCGGTTTTGCCCTCCAGGGGAAGCCCGAAATTCCTCGCCCGAGCGTCACGGAAGAGACCGCGAAACACGAGCTGACCGCCCTCGTAATCCTCCCCTTGGTTCAAAAAAACGATAAGCGAGGCGGCGCCGCGCAATATCCCGCGGCACATGTTCCGTGCCCCGGTTGTCGCGGTGTAGCGCGTAGAAATCCCCCTCCCCGTACCGGAGCAATTGCGGCTCCTCGAACTTCAAGGGCGCGAGCTTGAAATGTCGGGCCAGGGCCGGCGCCAATTCCGCCAATCTTTGGCGGAGGTCTGTTTGGAGGTCCTCCCGCGGACAAACCCTCGAAACCAAACGCCGGTTTCTGTCGATGACGCCGGGTTGGCCTTTCACCACACCCGCCGGCGTAGAAGGGGAATCGCTGGCCGCGAGGGTGATCCTTTCGCATGCGTCAGGCGAGAGAAAGCTCGCATCGATATACCAACCGAATCGTTCAAAAAAAATCGCGTCAGGCATCGAGGAGACCTCGTGTTCAACCGAGTCGCCGGGATAGGCATGCGGCAGGGGATGTGACGGTCATGCTTGGCCCGGCGATCGCAAAATGAAGCGCGGCAATGAAAATCATTGTAAACCATCGCAAGGCACGGGGCCGGGTGGAAATACGCCGCACGGCAAAACTTGGACAGTCCTTTCTCCCGCGGGTACAATCAAATCCGCCACAACTTTTGGAGTGCCCGCGCCGGGTTCATAAGGGAACGGCCGCCATGGGACTTAGAGAAGAAAAAAAACGGGAAAAGTTGGCGCGCATCAAAAGCGTCGCCCGCAGGCTTTTCGAGGAACGCGGCTTCGAGGCCACCACGACCAAGGAAATCGCGCGCGGCGCCGGGATCGGCACGGGCACCCTCTTTCTTTATGTCAAGGGCAAACGCGAGCTGTTGT
>JBGTRP010000036.1:0-18234 GCA_041940685.1 Acanthopleuribacteraceae bacterium | reverse complement strand
GGGGGTCTTCACCATCGTCGAGGTCTCGACCGCCCAGGAGCTCGCCGACGCGGTCGCTGTTGGCGTCGTAGGGCATTCCTGAGGCGGGATTGCGTCCGCTGGCCACGAAGATCTGCTCGGCGCCGTAGCCGTTTTTCATACTTGTCATCCCGCTGTCCTTTCAGGGCTTATGCGCCCACCAGAAACCATGAATACATTCTCCCGGCGGTCCCCCTCAATTGTACCATATTTTGAGGTGCTGATTAAGGTTTGGCCATTGCCCGCGAGGTATGCGACAAGCCCCTTCAGCTTGGTTTGATCCAACTCGGCGTCGATATCATCCAAAAGAAGAATGGGATACATTCCCCGATCGTTTTGAACCGCTTCCCAAACCGCGAGTTTCATGCTCAAAACGATGGATCTCACCTGACCGGAAGAGGCGAATCTTTTGGCGCGATGACCCTGAAAACGAATCTCGAGATCGTCCAGATGGGGACCGATGAGGCTCTTGCCATGCAACATCTCGCGCGCGGACAGATCCATCATCCGGCGCGTGAGCTGATCCACCTCGTCACAATTCTTGAGCCGGTACTCGAAATAGAGCTCGCCCTCGCCGCCAAACACATCGCTATAGATTTCCAGGCAACGGCCGCGGATGGCTTGCAGAAAAGAAATCCGTTGACGCACGATGCGTTCGGCGATTGGCAGAGCCGTATTCTTAAAGCCCCTGTAAACCTGCAAATCCTGCCCGCGCAATAACAGCTTTTTTACCTGACTGAAAATTTTGCGATATTTGGCCAGCGCCAGCATATGGCCGGGGAAGAGGTAGGAGATCATGCGGTCGAGGAATCGCCGCCGATCCTCGGGGATGCCATCCACGAGGCTCACACTGCGCGAGCTATAGGCAATAATAGAGCTTAACTCTAAGTATTCCAGTGCATTACACGTTTTCTCACCAACATAGCGCTGACTTTTTCCACGCTTTACTTTGATGCCAAGGCGAGTGGGCTTATCCCTTTTGACCAGGGTGCCGAAAACCTCGGTTTCCTCGGCGGGCTGGCGAACCAGATCCTTCAAATGGGGCGTGCGAAAGCTCTTGGAGGTTAGGGCAAAATAAGCGGCTTCCAAGCAATTGGTTTTTCCCTGCCCATTGGCGCCCACCAGCCAATTCAAGCCGCGTTGGAAACCCAGTCGCCCGTCTTCCAAGTTGCGAAAATTTCGAACCTCAAGCGCTTCCAACCACAATAGGAATCAACCCGTCAATCGCATGGGCATAATGACATGTTCGTATTGAATTTCGAAGGGGTCCTCCTGTTCTTTGAAAAGACCCTGATTGCCCTCGTCCTTGACATGAATTTCAATTTTCTGATTCCTCATATTTTTGAGAAATTCGTTGAGATAATCCACATTGAAACCCACATCCAGCTGTTCTCCCTCGTATTCAATCGCCAGCTTATCCACGGACTCCCCGCGTTCGGCGTTTTTGAGCACCACGATCAACTCATTGGGAGTGAAGCTGAGCCGCACCAGCTTGGATTTATCGCTGCTGAGCACCATTTTGCGGCGCATGATTTCGAGTAGGGCGCCCCGTTCAAAGCTGAAGTGCTTGTCATTGTCCTCGGGAATGGCCTTGGTGTAATCGGGAAATTTGCCGTCGATGAGACGTGAAAAGAGAATGCGGACGCCCACGCTGAAGAAAATGCGGTTGTCCATGAAGGCAATGTGAAAGGTTTCCTCGGGGTTCTCCGCCTGAAGTGATTTCTTAAGCTCGATCATGGTCTTGCGGGGAATGATGGCGTCGACATCTTTAAATTCGGGGCCCAGATTCTTTTTAACCACCGACATCCGGTGGCCGTCCGTGCTGACCAGACACATCTCGCCTTCCACAATTTTGAGCAAAGCGCCGTTGAGCGCGTACTTGTGCGGATCGCTGGATATGGAGAACAGGACCTTGGAGATACAAGCGTCGAAGAAGCCGCAGGGCAATCGCACCGCGTTGGTGAAATCGCATTCGGGAATTGTGGGGAAATCCTGCGTGGACATGGTCTCGATGGAGAATTGCGCCGAGCCGCATACCAGATCCAGCATGCTGCCCTCGCTCATGGAGAAGGATACCTGCGATTCCGAGAGGGTATTGAGCATTTCCTGTAGTTGCTTCGCGTTGACGGTAAATTCCCCTGGTTCCACAATTTGAGCAGGGCATTTGGTGATGATGCCCACCTCGAGATCGGTAGCCTTGAGGATGAGTTGGTTGTCCTCGGCCAGGATGTAGATATTGGCGAGAATGGGCATGGTGTTCTTTTTTTCGATCACCCCCATCATCAATTGCAGCTCGCCTAACAACTCTTCACGAACGATGTGAAATTCCATTACTCTTACCTTTAATTGAAATCATTTTTATGTAACAGAAAAGATAGTGGCCTTATCCGTGATTGTGGAAATGGTGGAAAAGCGGCATAAGGTCCGGTCATCCGGGGACCGCGGGCTGTGGAAAACTTTGCGGAAAGCGTGGAAAATCGCCTTGTTTTCCACGGCAA
This sequence comes from Acanthopleuribacteraceae bacterium, assembly GCA_041940685.1. Lineage (GTDB taxonomy): Bacteria > Acidobacteriota > Holophagae > Acanthopleuribacterales > Acanthopleuribacteraceae > JBGTRP01. The sequence goes on along the minus strand of JBGTRP010000036.1, from coordinate 15,718 downwards.
GGGTTGTGGCGATGTGAAAAAGCGGATTTTTTAACAAGATTTTCACAAGCATGTGGAAAGTTTCCTGAGGAAGCATGTGGAAAAACCCGGATATGGCGGATTGACGTCAGGTTTTTCGGGAATCACCCTGTGGAAATTATTTTAATCGATTTTCCCTCGATACAAAATGGCTAATTGGAGCCTCGAGAGAAACCACGCGCAATCCCGTCCCCAGGCTGAAGGAAGGGGAGGGGAATAAGGGGTTGTTCCCGCAATTTGAAAAGTCCACGAGGGTCCCCCGTCCATTTCCCGTTTGCAAGCTTGGGGAAACGGAGCCGGCTTGTTGGGCGCTTTAACCCAGGGATTTTTTGTAGCTGGTAATCAGCGTGAGGTAATCGGGATCGGTTTTCATTTGTTTTTCAATTTTTTGAATGGAATAGAGAACGGTGGAATGGTGCTTGTTGCCAAAGGCCACTCCGATTTCAGGCAGCGACATTTCCGTGAGTTGGCGGGTGAGATACATGGCAATCTGGCGCGGTTGGGCAACTCGTTTGGAGTTGTTTTTGGTGCATAGCTCCTTGGGGTGGATTTTAAAGCGATCCGCGATAAAGCGCTTAATCTTATCGCAGGAGACATGAGCATTTTCTTCCCGCACAAAATGGCGCAGGCATTGTTCCGCCAATTCCAAATCAATCTCGCGCTGGCCCAGCGAAGCGTAGGCGAGCAGCTTGACCAAAGCCCCTTCCAATTCCCGTACATTGGTTTTCACCTTGGTCGCGATATAGAGCACTACATCGTCGCTGAGGTAGACATCCTCGATTTCAGCCTTCTTTTTGAGAATGGCGATGCGGGTTTCCAGGGCGGGCGGCTGAATATCGGCGATTAAACCCCACTGAAAACGGCTGGTAAGCCTGGATTCCAGTTTGGGAATTTCACTGGGAGCGCTGTCGCTGCTGAGAATAATCTGCTTTTGTTGTTCGAAAAGCGCGTTAAAGGTGTGAAAAAACTCTTCCTGGGTCTGCATTTTTCCACTGAGAAATTGGATATCGTCAATGAGCAGGACATCGACCGAGCGATAGCGCTCGCGGAAGGCTTCGCCCTTGTTGAAGCGAATCGAGTTAATAAACTGGTTGGTGAATTCCTCGCAGGTGGTGTAGCAGATTTTGAGGTCGGTCCTGTTTTGGATCAGGGCTTGACCGATGGCGTGTAAAAGATGGGTTTTGCCCAAGCCGGAGGATCCGTAGAGAAAAAGGGGATTGTAAGAAGCGGAAGGCGCCTCGGCCACCGCGAGCGCGGCGGCATGGGCAAACTGATTGCTCGACCCCACCACGAAGCTTTCAAACTTGTATTTGGGGTTGAAACGGATGTAGGATCGCTTCTCCGCGATGCGCTTGCCTCCTGCCGACGACTCGCGCGGCCGTTTGAAAGTGAGCGCCTGATCGTGATTGAGAAATTGGACTTGACAGTCGTCAAGCTCGAGTTCTTTCAGCACGAAATACATTTCTTCTAAGTAATTTTCTTGAATCCAGTCAATAAACAAATCATTGGGAACACTGATAATTATCTTTTTTTCCGATTCCTCTAGAACTTTCGCAGGCCTTAGCCATTGTTCGATTTGATCGTTGGGGATACGCGTTTCCAACGCGTTCAACACCTTTTCCCAATGCAATGACAACCCGAATCCTCCCACACAATCGCCGCAATTTTTTCTTAGAAAAACCAAATTTCATATCGAGGTGGGGTGAAATGTTAGCACATTGGTAGGGTGGCCTCAAGCTCAAAACGGAAAAAAACGGAAGGAAGTTGTATCTATCACATTTTATTGAACTTATTTTATAAAACGTTTGTTTACAATGGTTTATATCGCTCGGCGGTGTTCATTGGAAATGACAAAAGAGGGTTTCGTATGGGATTTGTAATACAGCTTGTTTTATTGTAAAATATGAGATGGTAAGCATTTTGTTTAATAGAGTTAATTTTCTTTTTTGTTGAAAGAAATAAATAATAAGAATTTAGAATCGATTTTGTTGATTATGGTGAAAGAAATTTGTGAGCTTACAAACGAATTGAATTATGAGAATTCAGCGTTAGAAAAAAAATTCTACCATGGATGGAGGCGGAAGCGCCCATTTGAGGCCGGAAAGGCGTCTTCCGCGGGCCTCGGAAATGGGCTCTTGCGTCGGAGTTTCCCCCGGCGCCCGATGCCTTCGATCCGCGATTGACATTCCCATACGGATCGGGTATCTTCTACAGGTTTGTGTTTTGGGAGACGCGGGTATCCGCTTATGCCAGGCTAGAGCTTTCTGAATCGATGGAGAAATAGATCATGAAAAGAACCTATCAACCCAACCGAAGAAAACGTGCAAAAACCCACGGTTTTCGGGCCCGCATGAAAACCGCGGGCGGCCGCAGCATCATTCGAGCGCGCCGTGCCGCGGGAAGAAAGAGACTTGCCGGATAACCGACTTCGCAAAGCGAACCGGGTCCTAAAATCGTCAGAGTTTAGACATATATTTAAGAGGGGGAGGAAGGTGGTAACCCACACGTTGGTGTTCCATGTCCTTCCCAATGGTTTGATGCATTCCCGTCTGGGGTTGGCGGTTTCCAGGCGGGTGGGCAACGCGGTGCGCAGGAACCTGATCAAGAGAAGGATTCGCGAAGTTTTTCGCCGCAAAAAATCATTCTTGAAGCAAAGCTGTGATTTGGTCATCTACCCTCGCAAGGGAATCCAGGAAAAGGGTATTGAGGAATATTACCGGAGTTTTGAGGCTCTCATCGCCAAGGTAAACCGCTGGAGCGAGCAATCGCCCTCCTCCTGAGGAGCTTATGAATAAACAGACATTACTGGCCATCGTGCTTTGCTTCGCGTTTCTACTCGTGTGGCCTTGGTTTGCCCGTTATATGGGTTGGGTGCGGGTGATTGAGAAAGAGTCGCCGCAAGAGGAAGTAGCGCCGCCCCCTGGTTTCTCCGATGAACAGGAGCCTCGCTCTGACCCGCCATCCGCGGAAATTGCCGAGCCCGCACCGGTGGAGGAATCTACCGAGGAGGAAGCGGCTCCGATCGAAAGAGAGATGGTGCGTCTGGAGAACGACGCGTTGATCCTGGAACTGGACAATCAGGGCGGGGTCGTGGTTTCCGCGCGTCTGAAAACCTTTTTTGCCAGTAATGAAAAGGTAGAACCCATCCAACTGGTATCCTCGAATCGCCATTTTCCCGCGGAAATTATTTTGAGTGAGAGAGGCTCCACGCTCAAGCAAATGTTTGAGGTGGGAAGACCGTCGGTCAATAGCGTGCTGTTCACCTATCGCGGCGCGGATTTTAGTATTGTCAAGAAGTTCACCCTCGCCGAGGATTACCTTTTGCATTGCGAGGTGGATATCAGCGGCGCCAATGGAAAGGCCCCTTTCTATATGGTGGTGGGCGAAGGTCTGCAGCCCGTTAAGCCGGGCGAGAGATTGAAACCCTCGCTTATGGATCTGGGCGCGATCAACCCCAAAATCATGCATGTCACCTGGTCGCAGAACGGCGATGCGGAAACCAAGCGGCCGGACAAGGCCGATCGTCTGCAATTTCAGCCGCTGCTCAAAAGCAATGCCTGGTTGGAATGGGCGGGCGTCAAGGACAATTACTTCGCCAATGTGTTCATGACCGAAGACTCCAATCACACGGCTCATTTCAAGGCCACCGATATTTACGTCAGCGGAAAGCCGCTTCCCTTGCCGGTGGTCGCCTACCAGGCGGAGGGCAGGTTGGCGGGCTCCTTCTTTATGGGTCCCGTCATGAAAGATATTTTGGCGGGTTCCGATCCCAAATTGGAGAATTTGCTTTCCTATGGCTGGGCGGGTTTTTTGTCCAAGTACCTATTTTGGGGGCTGGAAAAGTGTCATGACCTCACGGGAAACTGGGGCTGGGCCATCATCCTGCTCACGTTTTTTATTAGGGTCCTGTTAATCCCGCTCACGATTCCCGGGGCCAAGTCCTCCTACAAAATGAAGAAGCTGCAACCCAAGTTGGAAAAACTGAAGAAAAAATACAGCGGCAGCGATTTGGAGGCCAAGCAGAAGCTGAGCCAGGAAACCTTTAAGATTTACAAGGAAGAGGGTGTAAACCCCTTTTCCAGTTGTTTGACGGCCCTGGCCCAAATGCCGGTATTCTTTGCCTATTTTTCCTTGCTGCGGAGCTCCATTCACCTGCGACAGGCGGATTGGATGTTTTGGATCGAGGATCTCTCGATTAAAGATCCCACCTATGTGTTGCCAATCATCATGGGCGTCACCATGTTCCTCAGCACCCTGGCCATGCCGATGCCCGGTGGCGACCCCATGCAGCAAAAAATGATGAAGTTCATGCCGGTCATTTTTTCCATCATGTTTATCGGAATGCCGGCCGGCCTCATCCTCTACATGATTACGAGCAATATCTTTGCCTTGGGCCAGACCAACTTTTTGAAGTGGAGGTATGAAAAGGCATGACCGAAGCGGGCCAAAACCAGGAAGAACTGGTACATGCACTAAAGGCGCGAGTGGAAGGCCTTCTGAAAACCCTTCCCCTGGAGCTGGAGTTGGAAACCGAGATTTCAGATCAGCGGCTGTTGCTGAATGTGGTGGGTAAGGATGCGGAGCATTTGCTCAACCACAGGGGCGAGGTATTAAAGGGATTGACCTTGTTGCTCAAGGTTTATCAGGAAAAGCATTTTCCCGATACCGAAATAGAGATCAAGATGGACGCCAATCGCTTTCTCATCGAAAAGGAGAGCGAATTGCGCAACATGGCCCAGGAAGCGAGCCGTTCCCTGAAAGAACCCGGCGAAGAAGTCACCTTGGAACCGCTCAATTCCTACGACCGCCGCATCGTGCATTTGGAGTTGCAGGATCAACCCCATTTACAAACCAAATCGGTAGGGATGGGTCATATGAAGTCGATCGTGATTCGACACATGGGCGAGGGCCAACCCGAGTCCTGATATGCCGATCCCGCGTTCCGGATGCACGAGGATCCGTGTAAGCCAACCCTTAAAAAGGAGTATCTTTTCCGGCCAGCCGGGAGAAGAGCTTTTGAGAGGATTCGCGTAAATCGGACCGGGAGAGCGCGTAGCGGCAAATGGCCTCCAAATAGCCCCGCGGGTCGCCCGTATCCAAGCGCTCGCCTTCCAGATGCAGCGCGGCCAGCCTGCCCATCCCGGCCAGACGGTTGAGGGCGCCCACATGGTAAAATTCTCCCCCGCCATGGCGCTCGAGCTCGGCTTGCAGGTGTTCGTATATTTCCGCGGTGTAGAGGTAACGTCCGAAAGAAACCAACCGGCTGGGCTCGAGACCCCGCGGCGGTTTTTCCACCAGCCGCGCGACCTTGCAGGGATTGTTTTGGTCGAGCGGCTCCACCACGCCATAACGGGAAACATCGCGGGCTCCGAAGTCCTGAACCGCGAGAAGGGAACAACCCGTCTTTTTATAGGCGCGAACCAATTGCTGGCTGAGGGAGGGTTCGCATAAAAAAAGATCGTCGGGATAGGCCACGATAAAGGGATCGCTTCCGGTAAAGGGCCGGGCCAGCAGCAGGGCATGGCCGGTGCCCTTCATTTCCTGTTGCCGAACAAAGAAGACATGCGCGCGCGGGGGTTTGATTTTTTCCAGCGCGGAGGCCTTTCCCTCCCGGCGAAAAACCTCTTCCAACTCCGGTTCTCGGTCGAAATAATCCTCCAGCGCGCGTTTGCGCCGCGAACTGATGACGAGAATATCCTCGATACCCGCGGCCAACAGCTCCTCCGTGATCAGCGCAATGGCGGGGCGGTCGATGAGGGGCAACATTTCCTTGGGGATGGTTTTGGTAACCGGTAGAAAGCGGCTGCCGTAACCGGCGGCCAGGATCACGGCCTTCATTTTCATGGAAGTCTGCTCCCCTTTCTCGTGAAATGGGGTTTGGTTTTCGAACACATGGTTCAGTGCCCCTGTAGCGATTTGATGATTTTTTTGGCGCGAGAAAACACGTCGGTCAACTGATCGTCCTGTACCGAGCTGTTCCCGAAACGCAAGCGATGATAGGAACGCAAGAAGCTTAAGACGGATAACTCCAGGGGCGCGTCCAGGCCGATTTTCCCCACGTATTCGTAATAGCCCTCGTTGGGACGCCTGGGCCGATAGGTTTTTTGCAGCAAGGCCTCGATTTTTTTAAAGACCGCGATCAATCGATTGCGGGGTCGGAGGCGGTTGGGCCGAATCTTGATGAAATATGCTGAGAACAGGATCAGGAGCAGGGGCCAAAGCCATATTCGGGGGTTGGCGAAGGTCCAGGAAAAGAGGGCCCCTAGGGTTTGCCTCGCCTTGAGGAGATGCTCTTTTTGGGCGTCGAAGTCCCAGGTCAGGATCATGGTGCGCCAGAACCGTTTGAGGTAGGCCAATTGGGTTTCGGCAAAATGAGGTGCGATCGGGTCGGAGGGTGGGGTAGGGTCGAGCGTACGCCAAGATCCCTCGTGAAAAAATTCAACCCAGGCATGGGCGTCCGATTCGGTGATGTGGTAGAAGTTGCCCAGGGCGTGAACCTTGGGCACCACGAATCCGGTAACCAGGCGCGCGGGAATTTTCTGGGCCCGCAACAACATGACCATACTGCTGGCAAAAAGTTCGCAATGCCCCTCACGGCGGTTAATCATGAACTCCCGTAAGGGATCCTTTACCCCGAAGTTGTTGATCTTGAGCGTATAGGTGAACTCGCGTTCGAAATAGTCCATAAAAACCCGGACCTTATCTTCCGTATCCAGATTGGGAAAGGGACCGAGCAGGCGGTCGCCCTCTTCTTTGAAGTACCGGAGCCGGTGGGGCATATGCAGATAATGTTGGACGGAGTCTCCGTCCAGCCCGGTGGGTTCCGTGGAAGCGGCGAAAACATAGGAAATCGCCGTGGGAAACCCCCCGTTGAATGAAATATGATCCAGGTTATCGCTTTTTTTCAGTTGGCCGAACCTACCCCTGATTTCCAAAAGATTGTCGAAAAAGAAAAGCGTGTTGCCGTGCAAGGCTTCCAGGTCGACCCGGTATTCAAGCCGTTCTCCGCGCATTCTCCGCTTGAACACGTACTGGTTGGGCGCCTCGGGCGGCCGTACGGTGGAGGAGAAAAAAGTGGATGACCACACGCCTTTTTGGTAGAAATTGAGAACCCGTCCCTTTAAATAACGGGAGTGAAGCTTGCCATCCAGGGGTTTTAGATCCATTACATGCTTGCGCGACAGCTTGAGGGTGCCGATATCGGTCAGGGAAACCCTGCCGGAAAAACCGGAAATCCGATTGCCGATGAGGCTGGGAAGCGAGGACAACGACTGATTGGGGAAGCGCGGCAGCATCCAGAACAACAACAGGCCCAGCGGGAAGATTGCCAGCGCATGCATCAAAACCCGTGGTAGCTGCTGTCGCGCCAGGGCGAAGAAATTGAATTTGACCCGCAAATCCGTGTGAAAGCCCATCAGGCAGAACACCACGCAGACAAGGTAGATGATGACGCCCAGGAACAGGTTCAAACCGCTGTCGATGCGGGCCTGATGGATGACGATCAAAAAACTCAGCAAGCTCACGATCCGCACGGGCGCGCGCGGCCGCTTTTCACCATAAAACTCGTAGACCAGACAGAACCAGACCAAAAAGAAGATCGAGGTCTTCATGCGGATGCGCAAGATGATGCTGATGATGAACAGGCCGAACGTGATGTAGCCGTACATCTTCCAAAAAGGATTGACGCGGATTTTCTCTAAATCGATTTGAAACCACAGCGGCAGGGTGGAAAGGGTCTGAATCAGGAAAAACACCAGGCCAAAATCGCCGGAGAGGTAGGCGGTGATGGAGGCGCCGATCACCAGCAGGGAGAGAATGCGTAGTTTTTCAAGAGGCATGATCGATCATCCTGAGCAGGAAACCCGAGTCTCGTCCAATTTCTCACACCATTCTAACCCGAACCAATCCTTCCCCAAATGGCCTGGCCCCATCGAAACAGCCGTTTGACAGACGCTTGGCCATGAAATGGCGCAACCCCGGCGGTAATCATGGGTAAGCACGGCCTGTCGTGGGCCGCGGCCTTTCGGGCTTGGAGAGGTTCTCAACCCTTTCAGGTCAATGTCTGCCCCATAACACCACTCGGGCCTTGCCCTCGCGGGCGCCCTCCGTCTCGTAACGGAACTCTACCTTGCGGAGGATTCGCTTCCTGCCGCGGATATCGATCACGCGGGTCTGGCCGCCGGCCTTGATAAACCCTCGAACCGCTACATCCTCCACCTGTCCATTGGCGAAATACAGTTTGAGATCCAACATGCGGACGCCGTTATCGTGAACCTTGAGCTTTATTTTGGAGAACCGGCCCTCCCGAGCGCCCACGTGGATGACGTCCTTCTCCGCGCGCAGTTTCACCGTCCGCTCTCCAAGCTTTTCCCAGCGTTTGCCTTTCTGCGCGGATACGGGAACCGCCACTAGCAGAACCGCGAAGAAAGCCAAGCTCCATTTTGTCATCATGCACTCCTTGCCTTGGTTTTTCATTGAGGACTTTTTTCTCAATCTAAGCGCCAAGCCGGCCGGGGTCAAGTTAGAGCAGCGCGCGCAAATAGGGGAAGGCCGGTGTGGTCAGGTGAAGCCGGAGGCGGTTGACCGCGTAAAAGTCCATGGCTAGGCCTAAATTTTCTAGAACCTCGCCCATGGTGCGATCCGGCGTAACCGCCAAAAACGCCTTGCGCGCATCCGCGTCCGCGGGCATGAGTGGCGTGTGAAAGGGAACCGGCCGTTCCTCGGGGCGATAGACTCCGTCTTTTTGCCGCATGAAAATCTTTTTGGTGGTTTGCTGCTTCTCGAAGCGCGTGGCCAGGAAGGATTGGCAAACCGTTTTCTCATCCTGTCGTGGGTGAGGCGAATCGCGGCGTTGCAGGTAGAACCACAATCGGGGCGATTTCTCAAACAGCAATAGGTTCGCGATCTGCCAGCGGCGGCTGTCGGGCAGGGCGTCGTAGGTCTGCTGGAGCGCGGCATCCTCGAACTTCAGATTCCAGTGGGTATTTCCCTCGTTGCGGTCGAATACATTGATGCAGGGCAGCAGAAACTCCAAATCCGCGTGGGTAGCCAGTTCCTCCAAGGATTCCACGGTGTAGCCGCGCTCCACGGGTTGCAGCAGCGTATCGGCCAGCATGGCCTCGGGCTGGTCTCGGTATTGCGAAAGGAAGTCCGCCATAAAATTGCGCGCGGGAAACCGATCGATCAGTTTTTTGGTGGCCTCGAGCTCGGCGTCTAGATTCATGCGGCGTCCTTCCCCACAAAGGGTTCGCACGGCTTTTTGATAGGTGACCGCCTGAATGCGATGGTAGTAGTTGTAAACCATCAATTCCAAAATTCCGCCGGGTTTGAGCGCGGCGGCCAGGTTGCGCAAGGGCAGGGCGGGATCGGCGTTGTGGTGGATGACCCCGGTGCAAATGATGTAATCGAACCGATTCTTGTAATCCACGTGGTTGAGGCTGCGTTCCTCCAGACGAAGGTTGTCCGCGCCCACCTGTTGCGCGGAGCGGCGGCAGGTTTCCAGCGAAGGTTGGGAAAGATCGGTCCCCAGCACCCGGGCATGGGGAAACCGCAAGGCGGTGTAGACGGCCTGGTTGGTTCCGCAGCCGGCCACCCAAATCTCGGGCTCTTCCGGAAGCCGGTCCCGCTGCCAGCGGCCGATTTCCTGCTGCAGCAAGCCCGCGGCAAATTCCGGCTCGGGAAAAGATTCCAGGATCATTGGGGGCCAGGGGTAATTGAAGCGGCCGTAGAATTCGCGATTAATCCTGTCCACGCCGTCCTGGGTTTTTACCAATTGGAGGTTGGCGCGGTCGGATCCCTGGTTCGTGCTCATGATTTCGCTCCCAATCGGCGTTCCTGGTTGGGTTGCGTCCGTTTTTCGACCTCTTGTGATAACCAGGCTACCCATGATTCAAGCCCAGCATATTGCATTCGCGCCAAAAATGTAACCTCGCCTCATTTACAAATGGGAGAAATTGCCCTAACCTGCTGTATTCAAGCGTCTTTTGTAATATGTGAAAGCCGCTGAGCTGGCCGGAACGCACTTCGTTGCAACGTATTGGACCCATCCGCGTATCCAATTAAATCGAGGGCAACGGCTTTTCGAGGCGCATAAATGGGACTGAATTCCAAGGGTTATTGTCTGCTGAAGCTGGCGGCGCCTTCCGCGGAGATCCTGCGTTCGTTCGAGGATTTGCCGCCGGACCCATACTGCGAAAACCGATTTCGCAGATTTTCCCAATTCCGCCTGCACTTTCTGGAAGGAGCTTGGCGCACCGAGCGTTTGCCACACCGACCCCATATCCAGCCGGCCTACAACAATTCTCTGGTAGGCGGCGTGCTTCGGGATTTGGCGCCCATGAGGGGCGATATCAGCGCGTACATGAGCTTCATTGCCAAGGCCGTCCCTCTGGATACCGCCACGGACTGGCACATGGACGTTCATCAATGGCGCACGGTTTGCGAACCCGGCAGCGAAACGGTTTCGGTACCCGAGGGTCCCCATCAGGACGGACATGAGATTGGGGCGATTCTCGTTCTACGGCGAGGCAATCTCCATGGCGGAAGCACCCGGCTGTACCTGCCCGGCCAGTCCGAACCATTTTTCGACAGAATTGTGGAGGAGGGAGAGACCCTGATTTTCGATGATCGCGAACTTACCCATTACACGACCCATATCCGCTCCCATGAGGGGGCTGGTTTCCGCGATATTATCGTATTGGATTTCAACCGTTGGGAGAACCGCCGCTACGGCCCGGAATTCGAGTCCTTTGCCTTGAATGAGAATGGCGGGAAACCCTCGTGGAAGGCTTCACAAACGGGCAAATCCTGAGTACATTTGGGAGGCGCGGCGCCAATGCCGGCGTGAGCATGAGCCTGCCGCACCATCTGAAGTGGAAAGAAGGCGATCGGAGTAGCGGGAAAAACCCCCGCCGGGGAAACCATGACCCAGTCATCCAATGAAAACGGTCTGGAAATCGCCATTATCGGTATGGCCGGGCGTTTTCCCGGCGCTTCGAATATCGATATTTTCTGGGAGAACCTGCGCGAGGGTAAATCGGGTATCCGTTTTTTTTCCAGGGAAGAACTCTTGGCGGCCGGCAATGATCCCGATTTGGTGGACCACCCGCGCTACGTGGCCGCGCGCGGGGCCTTGCGCGACAGTGACCAATTCGATGCGGATTTCTTTGGGTTCAGCCCTCGCGAGGCCGGCTTGATGGACCCGCAGATCCGCATTTTTATGCAATGCGCCTGGCATGCGTTGGAACACGCGGCCATCGATCCCACGAACTTCCCGGGACCCATCGGTCTCTACGCGGGAGCGGCGCCGAGCACTTACCTGCTCCGCCGCTTACTGGCTCAACCAGAAGCCTCCGGCGCGCGCGGACCCGCGGCCTGGATCGGCAACACGCCGGAATTTTTATCCTCTAGAGTTGCCTACAAACTCAATCTGAAGGGCCCCGCCATCCATGTTCAAACCGCTTGCTCCACCTCCTTGGTCGCGGTTCATTTGGCCTGCCGGGGATTGTTGACGGGCGAATGCGACGCCGCCCTTGCCGGCGGCGTCTCCTTGCGCGATCCCGAGGTCACCGGCTATCTGTACCAGGAAGGCATGATCCATGCGCCAGACGGGGTCTGCCGCCCCTTTGACGCGCGCGCGCGCGGTACGGTGGATGGTAGCGGCGTGGGTTTGGTGGTGCTGAAACGGCTCGCGGACGCGCTGGCGGACGGGGACCGGGTTCACGCGGTCATCAAGGCCTCCGCGATTAACAACGACGGTTCCGGCAAGCTGGGCTACACGGCTCCCGGCGAATCGGGCCAGGAAACGGTGATTGCAGAGGCCTTGGAATTGGCTGGCTTCCCCGCCGAGACCGTCTCCTACGTGGAAACTCATGGAACCGGCACCCCGTTGGGCGATCCCATCGAACTGGCGGCTTTGAGCGCCGCCTTCCGCGCGAGCACCTCGCGCACCGGGTTCTGCGCGCTGGGATCGGTCAAGGCGTCCATCGGCCATCTGGATGCGGCCGCGGGCATCGCGGGTCTTATCAAAACGGTATTGATGCTGCAACACCGGCAGGTTCCGCCCACGCTCCACTACCAGTCTCCCAATCCCAATTTTGATTTTCAAGCCAGCCCGTTCTACGTCAACGCCGCGCTTTCGGCCTGGAAACCCTTCGAGGGCGCGGAAACTCTCAGGGCCGGGGTCAGCTCTTTCGGCATCGGCGGCACGAACGCCCATGTGGTTCTGGAGGCCGCTCCAACGCAAACGCGCCAGGACGCGCCGAGTGGGCCACGGCCGCTCCTGCTCTCGGCCAAAAGCCCGGACGCTTTGGAAAAAGTCACCACCAATCTGAGGGACTATTTGTTGGCCCATCCGGATATGAGCCTCGCCGATGTGGCCCACACCCTAGTGGTCGGCCGCACCGCATTTCCATTTCGCCGCGCCCTATGGTGCGAGGACCTGGCGGATGCGATTGCCGCGCTTGCCGATCCCGGGCGGTGGCGAAATGCCGAGGTCAAGGAGGGCCTGCGCTTGGAGGTTTCCCAGGACGGTTGGGAAAGCCGTGTCGAGGCCTGGCTGGCCGGCGAAGCAATCGGCCGGAACGCCAAGTCCCTCGGTGAAACGGGAAAACCGGCGCCCCTGCCCCCGTATCCATTTGATAGCCGCGCATTTCGGTTGGATGCGCCCAACCTCACCGCGGCCCGGTTGAGATTGCTTGCCGGCGAGGCGCCCGAGACGGCGCGCAAGGCCGACATCGCGGATTGGTGTTACGAACCCTCATGGCTTCGCCGATCCGGGCCCGCTCCCGCGCCGGCCGCGCCCGGAGAGGCGCTTTGGGTCTTCCTGCACCACGGAAAGGGGCCGGTCGCGAGCCTCGCGGGGCGGTTCCGAACCGAGGAGGAGCGAATAGTCACCATTGAAGCGGGCTCGGACTTTGCCAGTCCCGCGACCGACCATTTCACGGTCGATCCCTCGCGACCGGAAAGCTTTGATCGCATGGTCGAGGCACTGCCTCAACCCCTCCCGGAGAAGATTCATGTGGTCCACGGCTGGTGTCTTGCGGAGGAGAGAATCCCTCTGGAGAAATGTTTGGAGCTCGGTTTCTTCAGCATGATTTTCCTGGCTCAGGCCCTGCTTCGCGCCCGTTATCCAGGCAAGTTGCTGATCACGGCGGTTACGGGAGAGGCGCTCGTGGTTACCGGTCGAGAGCAAACGAATCCGGAATTGGCGGTTTTTCTGGGGCCGGTGCGGTGCCTGCCTCAAGAAATCCCGGGTCTGGGCTGCCGCTTGGTGGATCTGGAAATGGCGGATAAGGAAGGGGAGAGCCTCCAACTCGCGCGCGAGCTGCGCAACCCCCGGCCCGAACCCCTGGTGGCCTTGCGCGGCGGCCATCGCTGGCTGCCATCTTTCGAACCCCTGGAGATGGAAGATGCGCCGTCTCCCCTGATTCGCGAAAATGGGGTTTATTTGGTTACCGGTGGCCTTGGCGGTATCGGTCTCAGCCTGGCTTCTTTGCTGGCCCAGTCTGGAGCGGCCCACTTGGTGCTCACCAGCCGACGCGATTTCCCACCCTCCGAACTATGGACCGGCCTGCTGGAAAAGCCGGACTTGCCCTCCGCCACCCGCGAAAAGCTACGCTTCCTGATAGGGCTGCGAGATCAAGGCGCGCGGGTGTTGGTGATCCAGGCGGATGCGAGCGACCCCGACCAAATGCGCGAGGTCGTGGCGCGAACCCTAAGCGCATGCGTCGGTCTGGATGGGGTGATCCATGCCGCGGGCCTTCCGGCGGGGAGCCTGATTGAACGCAAAACCCGGCCGGAAATGGAAAAAATTCTCGCTCCCAAAATCCAGGGAACGCGAATTCTTGAACAGCTTCTCCGCGATTCTAAACCCGACTTTGTGGTGTTGTGCGGATCCCTGGCTTCCGATCTCGGCGGCTTCGGGCAGGCCGAATATGTGGCGGCCAATGCCTTTATGGACAGTTTTGCATCCGCGCGAGATCGGCCGGATGGCACCCGTTGGATCAGCATTGGGTGGGATACCTGGAATCAAGTAGGCATGGCCGTGCATACGCCCGCGCCGGCAAGGTTTCGCGAGTTGAGGGAGGTCCAGTTGCAACGGGGCATTTCGCCCGAGGAGGGCAAGGCCGTATTTGCCCGCATCTTGGGTTGTCCGGCGTCGCGCATCTTGGTCTCCACCACGGACCTGCGCGCACGCTTCAGCCATAACCGCGTGTTTGGCGTCCTTCAAAACGCCCCCCTTCCCTTGACGGGAACCGGTCCACCCAAACTCCAGCCGCGCCCGGATTTGGATCAAGCATACTTGGCGCCCCGCAATGAACGGGAGTCCGCGCTGGCCCAAATTTGGCGGGAACTGCTGGGAATCGAACGGGTCGGTATCGAGGATGACCTCTACGACTTGGGTGGAGATTCGTTGCTTTCCACTCAAATCCTTGCGCGCGTGAGCGAAAGGTTCCAGGTGAGCCCGCCCGCTTTCGACTGGTTCGAAAGGGTAACCGTGGCGCAACAAGCCGAGCTTTTGGAAACCCTGTTGTGGTTGGGCGAGGCGTCCGGACCCGATGAGGCCGACGATGAGAGGGAGGACGTGAGGTTTTGAACGCTGTCGCGCGCTTGGTCCTCGATCTCAAGCGACTCGGGATCCGGCCCAGGATAGAGGGGGAAAGCCTGCATCTCAACGGCCCTAAAGGCGCATTGACCCCCGAGCTCCGTCGCAGAGTCGCGGATCAAAAACAGGCCCTGGTCGCCTACCTGAAGGTGGTCGGTCCCAGGGACGCTTGGACGCCCATTTCCTCCGCCGCCGCCGATGGCCCCTTTCCCCTTTCCCACGCGCAACAACGGCTCTGGTTCCTCGGCGGACTGAATCCCCGGGGAACCGCATACACCATTCTTTCCGCCCTCCTTTTAAAAGGGGCCGTGCGGGCTTCGGCCCTGGAGTGGTCGATTACGCGGGTTCGCCATCGTCACACATCCCTGCGCACCACCCTGACCATGCAAGACGGCCAGCCCCTGCAGCGCATCGAGGCGGTGTTTTCCAGCCCCTTACCGGTGATCGATCTTACCGCCTTTTCCCCATCGGAGAGGGACGGAATGGCCCGTCAAATCGCCGCGGCCCTGGCACGGCTGCCTTTCGATCTGGAGACCGGTCCACTGTTTCGGGTGTATCTGATTCGGCTCGGTGGAAATCTTCACCATGTAATGCTTGCCATGCACCACCTCATTTCCGATGCCTGGTCGATCGGCATCATGGTTCGCGAGCTGAATATTTTCTACAGAGCAAAGGTTGCGGGGGTGGCGGCCAATTTGCCGGCGCCCTCGCTTCAATATACGGACTATGCGCTTTGGCAGCGAAGCCGGGAGACCGAGCCCTCCCGGCGGGTGAAGTTTTGGCGCGAGCACCTGGCCGGGGCGCCCGAGCTATTGCAATTGCCGCTCGATTTCCCCCGCCCCGCGATCCAGGACGCCGCGGGGAAAGCCCTACCTATCCGTTTGGAGCGAGAAGTGTCGCGGGAAATCCGCGGGCTTTGCCGGGAGGCCGGCATCACGCCATTCATGTTTTTCCACGCCATGTTTGCCGTTCTGCTGTCGCGCTGCGAACGCCATGGCCTGGCGGACGGCCGCGGCGTCCTCTCGCTCCTTGCTCTCGGCCTCCTGCTCCTCGGTCTGGTCCGCCGGCTTGGTGACCTTGATGCGCTCGACGGTG
>JBGTRP010000035.1:0-18288 GCA_041940685.1 Acanthopleuribacteraceae bacterium | reverse complement strand
CTTTACAATAATTCACGCACGCTCAGTGCAACCTTCCCTGACATTTTACGCCACGCCGATAACGTCATTAATCAACAAACCCGAATGCGCCAGGGTTTCTATGAACGCAACCAGTGCAAACTGTTTGCCGGCGATGCACGCTTTATCGACGCCAACACCGTCAGCGTCAGCTATATGGATGGCACTCAGGACACTATCCGCGCCGACCATATCGTGATCGCCTGTGGTTCGCGCCCTTACAATCCGTCGAGCGTCGATTTTAACCATCCGCGCATTTACAACAGCGATTCAATCCTCGAACTGAACCACGAACCGCGTCACGTGATCATTTACGGCGCCGGGGTTATCGGCTGCGAATATGCATCTATCTTCCGCGGGTTGAACGTGAAGGTCGATCTGATCAACACCCGCGATCGCCTGCTGGCGTTCCTTGACCAGGAAATGTCAGACTCACTGTCTTACCACTTCTGGAACAACGGCGTGGTGATCCGTCACAACGAAGAGTTCGAGAAGATCGAAGGCACCGACGACGGCGTGATTGTTCACCTGAAATCCGGCAAAAAAGTGAAAGCAGACTGCCTGCTGTATGCCAACGGCCGTACCGGTAACACCGACTCACTGGGGCTGGAGAACGTCGGTCTGGAATCAGACAGCCGTGGCCTGCTGAAAGTGAACAGCATGTACCAGACTGCGCTGTCGCACATTTATGCCGTGGGTGACGTAATTGGTTATCCAAGCCTGGCATCTGCCGCTTACGATCAGGGCCGTATTGCCGCACAGGCGATTGCTTCAGGCGAAGCCAGCGGGCATCTGATTGAAGACATCCCGACCGGTATTTATACCATTCCGGAAATCAGCTCCGTCGGTAAAACCGAACAGGAACTGACGGCGATGAAGGTGCCGTATGAAGTGGGCCGCGCCCAGTTCAAGCATCTGGCGCGTGCGCAGATTGCCGGGATGAACGTCGGCAGCCTGAAGATCCTGTTCCATCGCGACACCCTGCAGATCCTCGGGATCCACTGCTTCGGTGAGCGTGCGGCGGAGATCATTCACATCGGTCAGGCGATCATGGAACAGAAAGGTGAAGGCAATACTATCGAGTATTTCGTTAATACGACCTTCAACTATCCGACCATGGCCGAAGCCTACCGGGTGGCAGCGCTGAACGGCTTAAACCGCCTGTTTTAGCGTGGTACCCAGGTAGTTTTGCATGTGCTCGCGGATCGCCTCGGCCAATTGCTCATAACGACTGCGCAATGGGGAGCCGGGGCGGTACACCAGCGCAATGGTGCGCTTGGGTTCGGGTTTATAACAGTCGAGATAGCACACGCCGTCACGCTCACGCTGTGGCGGCACCGCCAATGAAGGCAACAACGTAATACCACTGCCCGCCGCCACCATATTGCGCAGCGTTTCCAGGCTGGTCGCCCGGAAATGGGTATCCTCGTCGGCACCGGCCTGGAAGCAAAAGCCCATTGCCTGATCGCGCAAGCAGTGCCCATCTTCCAGCATCAGCAGTTTTTCCCCTGCCAAATCCGGCATCGCCACACGGTCACGCTGCGACCATGGGTGATCGGAGTACGCCGCCAGCTTCATTGGCTCATCAAACAACGGCACTTCGATAAAGGCTTCGGTTTCCTTCACCAACGCCAGGATCGCACAGTCCAGTTTACCGCTGTCGAGTTGCGCCAGCAGCTGTTGGGTTTGCGCCTCATGCAGGTACATTTCCAGCTTGGGGAAGGTTTTGTGCAGCGTAGGGATGATCTGCGGCAGCAAATAAGGCCCGACGGTCGGGATCAGGCCGATATGCAACGGCCCGGACATGGCTTCGCCCTGCTGGCTGGCCATCTCTTTCAGAACTTTGACTTCGCGCAGCACGGTACGCGCCTGCTCCACCAGCAACAGGCCCGCCTGGGTAAATAACACCTTGCGGCTGGTGCGCTCGAGCAACATCACACCCAGTTCGTCTTCCAGCTTGCGGATCTGCCCACTGAGCGTGGGTTGGCTAACATGGCATGAATCGGCGGCACGGCGGAAATGCCGGTGCTCGGCCAAGGCGACCAGGTACTCTAAATCACGAATATTCATTGTTTCCCTCCAGACCACGATAGCTCATGGCGATAGATAAGATAGCAATGAGCGATTAGATCTATCAACCCCCGGCGGCAATAATGTGTCCCAACAAAGCGGCATAACGCTGAAAGCTAAAAATTATTTTTCCTAATTAAGGGGTTAATTCATGTTTACCAGTCAAGAAGGCAAAAAAGTTCCTCAGGTGACCTTCCACACCCGCCAGGGTGACCAATGGATCGATGTGACTACCAACGACCTGTTTAAAGATAAAACCGTTATCGTGTTTTCACTGCCGGGCGCGTTCACTCCGACGGAAGTGCTGACCGCGTGGGAGGCCGGTGCAGATATCGTGAAGGTGTTCCCGGCGGACGTGCTCGGCCCGGCGTTCTTCCGGGCGATGCGCGGCCCGCTGCGATCCGTTTTCTCGAAGTCGCGAGCCTGGTCAAGGCGTCTCCTCTGAAATGGAACCAGTGGTTTTTCTTTATGCAACATGTGGATGGTTCCGGTAAGGCCTCCCCCACCGCGGAAAGCGCGCAAGCCTTTGCCATGAGTCTGCGAGCGGACCTGAAACGCATCGAGCGGGAGCACTCGGCGCCGCGAGACCCGAGTGACGAGGTCGCCAAGGGCAGGATGGCGTTGCTGTACGGCGGAGATGCCGCGGATACCTTTTTCGGGCTGATCCAGCGCACCGCCGCCTTCACGGTGGAATACGATCATGACGAGGCGGTCCTGTCCTCCGAGTTGTCCGCCGGCGGCCGATTGACCTATGACGATTTTCAGAAAACGCTCTCTTTCCAAGGGGTAATGACTATTGAGGAGAAGGAGCGCCTGGAGATCGCGGCCGGCGCGAGCCCAAGCCTCCTCTCAGGAGTCCAGGCCCTGTTCGATGAGGGCAGGCGGGCCTTTCAGGCGTTTTTCGACCGCTATCCCGAGTTGCGGGCGCTGCACGACGATTTCGTCAACTCCGATGACGAGGCCCGGCAGAAATTGGCCGCGCTGCTGGATGCCTTCCTACCCGCGTTGCGGTTGTCCCTCCAGCGCCAGCACCTGCATCAAACCCTCGGCGCGTTGGTGGATGCGGAGGATGACCTGGTTCGCGCCCTTTTAAGCGATGACTCGCTGCTTCAAGCGGTGGGGACAGCCGGCCTTCCCGCGGAGACGGATCTCCTGGCGTTGGCGGGAAGTGGACTCTCCGCCGAGTTCTTCTGGGGCCGCGACCTGGAGGTCGCGCCCGATCAGATGGGGCTGGTCGAGCGTCTCGATTACCGCGAGGGCGGGGCCGCCCTGCCCCTGAATCCGGAGGATGGCGATGCCGGGATCAGCGGTATCTGGCGGGCGTTTCTCGATGCGCCTCAATCCGGGTTCTATAACTTTCATATTCAGGCCGACGAGGGCGCCGAGATTGGGCTCCAACTGAATGGGAAAGCGGTAGCGCTCGCGCTTGAAGACGGAGTTTGGCGCAACGCGCAAGCGGTTGAGCTCCACGCGGGAAGCGCCCATCAATTGAGGCTCTCCGCCTTAGGGGTGCGGACGCGGCTGATCCTTCAATGGGAACGGAAAGGTATGGGCCGGACCACGATTCCATCCAAACGCCTGCTCCCCGCGACGGCAATGGCGCATTTCCAGAAAACCTACGCCAAATTGCTGAAAGCGTTCGCGCTCGCGGATGCGCTGGGTCTCACTCCTCCTGAGCTGACCCATTTTGCGGCGCATCCCGATTACGCAGCGGAAGGCCGGAGTTGGCTGAACGCCTTACCCGTGACCTCCGGCGGAGATCCGGGGTCCGCGCGCGCCCTGTTTGACGCGGTGTTGGATTTGGTGCGCTACGGGGAACTGAAAGCGGCCATGAAAATCCGGGATGCGCGCTTGGTCGAGGCGCTGCGGGCGCCGGATTCATCCGGGGAGGACGGCCTTTCCCTCTTGGAGCGGTTCGGTTGGGGCGAGGCGGATCGAAACGCGTTTCTGGGCCGTTTTGGCCCGCGTAGCGCGGATTTGAGCCATCTTTACCAATTCTCGCGGATGCACGCGGCTTTCGGACTGCTCCGGAAACTGAAGGTCAGCGCCGTATTCCTGCTGGACAGCCTTTCCAACGAGCCCTCGCAAACCAGCGCCGAAGCCTTGCGCGCGGCTCTGCGCGCTCGGTACGCGGACCGCGACTGGATCAGGGTCATTCAGCCCATCAACGACGCCTCGCGCTCCAGCCGACGGGACGCCCTGGTCGCCCATGTGCTCCACGGCCTCCGCCGGGAGCCCGCCACAAGCCATATCGACAGCCCTGAAAAGCTGTTCGAATATCTGCTGATTGACGTGGGCATGGACGCCTGCATGAAGACCTCGCGCGTCAAGCAAGCCATCTCGAGCGTTCAGTTGTTTACCCAGCGCTGCCTGCTGAATTTGGAGCCGCGAGTGGCGTCCTCCTCCATCGATGCCCGTCAATGGGCGTGGATGAAGCGCTACCGCGTTTGGGAGGCCAACCGCAAGGTGTTCCTGTTCCCCGAGAACTGGTTGGAGCCAGAACTGCGCGACAACAAGTCGCCCTTCTTCAAAGAACTGGAAAACGAGCTGTTACAGGGTGACATTACCGAGGATGGCGCGGCCCGCGCCCTGGTTGGCTACCTGGAAAAACTGGACCAGGTGGCCAAGCTTGAAATCGCGGGCATGTGCCTGGAAGAGAACGATTTCCAAAAACGGGGCCGCATCCGGCAAGGGACGGATGTCGCCCATGTGATCGGCTGCACAACCGGCAGCCGGCGCATCTGGTTCTACCGCAAACGGGATGGCGTGGTGTGGTCGCCATGGGAAAAGGTGGATCTGCATATCGAGGAAAAACCCGTGCTGCCCGTCTTCTGGAAGGGCCGCTTGCTCCTTTTTTGGGTGAGTCCGATCCAGGAGGGCGCGGCCCAGGGCAGCGGCTCCGCCAACCAGACCATGGATCTGACCAATATTTCGGCCGCCGGGCTGAAGGCCGCGGCGGGCGAATCCAAGGCCGAGGTGCGGCTCGCGCTGTATTGGAGCGAGTATACGCGGGGGAAATGGCAACCTCCGCGCAGCTCCGATATCAACCGTCCGCTATCGTTGGGTAATTTCTCTCCCACCGGCGACGACCGCTTTCGCCGCGACCTGCTGCGGCTCCGGTCCGCGGTGGAAGAATCCGGCGCGCTGATGGTGGAAATCGGCTATCCCGGCAGGTTTGGCGGCTCGTTCCGACTCTACCAAACCCATGGCGAGCCCGTTCAGGCGCGCGACGATGCCGGGCGGGGCCCGATCCAAGCGACAATCGAAAACGCGGGCATGCGGCGGGTCTTCGCGGGCAAGGGAAACCTCACCCTGGCCTATGTCCACGCCAACCGGATCCCACTCCCCTTCAGCCTGGAGCTACTCGGAAAAACCGAGGCATATCAAATCGTAGCGCCGGGCCATCCGCTTGCCCGGGTCTACGAGGCGCCCTTCTTTTTCCAGGATCGGGAACATGTCTTCTTCGTGCGTTCGGAGCGGGAAATCGTGATGTTGAACCGCTTCCGCGGTTTCGGCATGCAGCCAGCGGCGTTTTTCAGCGGCCGGCCCATGGAATTGATCGAAAGCGGGCTCGCCGATTCGCTGGAAACCGGGTTCGCGGCCTCGGGCCTTGTCCTCGACATTGCCGGAGAACGCGATGCCATGGCAGGTCTGGTGCGCCATGAACCGCAAATCCAAAGGGCGCTCGTGACCACGGGCGCTTTCCGTTACGGCGACCGGTTGATCCTGCCGGGAGGTTCGATCATGTGGACCGAACCGGCTAATTCGAAACGCTGACGCCAAGATGATTGGGGAGGAATGCTTATGTTGATCAAGGATCATGCACAACGGGGATTTCATGGGGTGGACCTGGCCGCGCGCTTGAGACGCGCCGAAGGGCTGGGCCACGGGATGCGCGAAACGCTCGCCTTCAGCTTCGACAACCATTTTCATCCCTTCGTGGACGAACTGCTGGCCCAACTCAACAAAAAATCGATCGACGGCCTGCTGGACGCCGATTTCCACGCGACCCTGAAAAGGTCTTTCTTCAAGCAGCAATACCAGCCGCCCCAGGGCCTACAGGATCAAAAAATGATCGCGATCCACCACGAGCCCAAGGAAATCGATGTCAGCGAGCGCGGCGGCTATTCGATTTACAATTGGGAATTGCTTTTCCACGCGCCCCTGACGATCGCGGTTCACCTGAGCAAGAACCAGCGTTTTGCAGAGTCGCAGCGTTGGTTTCACTACATCTTCGATCCCACCGCCAACGACGGCCGCTTTTGGCGGTTCCTCGCCTTTCGCGGACGCGGCGCCATCCAACCCGTGGACGCCTTGCTGGAGATTGTCAGCAAACCCGAGGATGAAGCCAGCGACGAGGAACTGGACCTCAAGGAATTGGTGCTGAGCGGTTACGAAAGCTTGCGCCGCAACCCGTTTCAACCGCATGCCGTGGCGCGCACCCGTTTCCTTGCCTACCAGTACCACGTGGTGATGAAGTATTTGGATAATCTCATAGACTGGGGCGACAGCCTGTTTCGCCAGGACAGCATGGAAACCCTCAACGAGGCCACGCAACTCTATGTGCTGGCCGCCAATCTTCTGGGCCCCAAACCGCAGCGGGTCCCGCCGCGCGGGCGCACCCGGCCCAGGACCTTTGCCCAATTGCGGACCTCCCTTGACCCCCTGTCCAATGCGCTGGTCGAATTGGAGGGACAGTTTCCATTCAACCTCTACACGCCCGGCGGCGAGAGCGCCGAGACGGAAAAGGCCAATCCCATTTTCGGGATCGGGCGAAGCCTTTACTTCTGTTTGCCGCGCAACGAAAAACTGTTTGGCTACTGGGACCGGGTCGCGGATCGGCTGTTCAAGCTGCGCAATTGCATGAATATCGAGGGCGTGGTTCGCCAATTGCCGCTTTTTCAGCCGCCAATAGATCCGGGCATGCTGGTGAAGGCGGCCGCGGCGGGAATCGATATCGCGGGGTTGGTGAGTGGCCTGAACCAGCCGCTCTCGCCCGTGCGCGCCCCGTTGCTGATCCAAAAGGCAAAGGAAATTTGCAACGAGGTGCGAGGCCTAGGAGCGGCCCTGTTGTCGGCCTTGGAAAAGCGCGATGGCGAAGAACTGGCGCTTTTGCGGCAGCGTCAGGAAATCACGCTCCAACGCATGGTCCGCGAGGTTCGTTTCCATCAGTGGAAAGAAGCCGAGGCCGCCACCGAATCGCTGCTCAAAAGTCGGGGAAACGCCCTTGAGCGTCACGGATTCTACCGCCGCCTTTTGGGTTTGAAGGAACCCGAATCCATCGATAGGAAAGCGATGAGGCCGGAACGCAAGCCGTTGACCGAGGAGAATTTTCCCGAAATCTATGACGAGCTCGTGGGGCGTTTTGCTCAGGATGTGACGCGCGAGACCTACCAGGGTCCGGGCATCGTGGAGGGCAGCCAACTCCTGCTCAACGCCAGTGAGGATGCGGAGTTGAATGACCATCTGCCCTCGGTCAAGGATTACCAGGCGGTGGCCTTGGGGCTGCGCGAGGTGGCGCCCGCCCTTTCCCTGATTCCCGACTTCCCCATCGATCTCCATTTTTGGGGCATGGGCGGAACCATCATTCTGGGCGGAAGCGGATTGACCAGCAATGCCAAGACCGCCGCGGATATCCTGGACCTGCTCGCGAGTCGAGAGAATATCAACGCCGCCCGTGCGGGGAAAAAGGCCGCTTACCAACGCCGTTCCGAGGAATGGTGGCTACAAGCCAACCTGGCCGCCCAAGAGCTCGCCCATATCGGCCGCCAGATCATTGCCGGGTTGATCCGCGAACAGGTGGCCCGCCACGAGTACGAGAACGTCAAAAATCAGATTGACCAGGCCAATGAGCTGCATCGCGCCATGCGCGACAAGTTCACCAACCACGAGCTCTACGGTTGGATGCAGGGCGAGCTTTCCAAGCTGCACCACCAGTATTACAAATTCGCTTTCGATATCGCCCGCAAGGCGGAACAAACCCTGAAGCACGAATTGATGCGTCCCGAACTCGACGCCTTGGATTTCATCAAGTTCAACTATTGGGACGGCGGGCGCAAGGGCCTGCTGGCCGGGGAAGCCCTGTCCTTGGATCTCAAGCGCCTGGAAATGGCCTACCACGATCACCATAAACGCGAATACGAGCTGACCAAATCTATTTCGCTCCGCCAGCTCGATCCAGCCGCGCTGCTGGCCCTAAAGGCCACCGGCGTGTGCGAAGTTCGCCTGCCGGAGTGGCTGTTCGATATGGACGGACCCGGTCACTACATGCGCCGCATCAAAAGCGTGAGTCTCTCGATCCCCGCGGTTACCGGGCCCTACCAGAGCCTTCCCTGTACGCTCTCCCTGCTCAAGAGCACCTTGCGTCTGTCGCCGCAATTGCGGGATGACGCGTACGCGCGCGCCGAGAACGAGGAGGACGGACGTTTTCGCGACGCATACGGAACCATACAATCCGTGGTTACCAGCGGCGGCCAACAGGACAGCGGATTGTTCGAAACGCGCCTGCAAGGGGAGCGTTTCCTACCCTTCGAGGGCGCGGGCGTGGAAAGCGCCTGGAAGCTGCGCCTACCCGGTGAATTTCGCCAATTCGATTACAACGCCATTGCCGATGTGGTGCTGCATATGCGATTCACCGCGCGTGAGGGCGGCGGTTTGTTGGCCCAAAAGGCCAACGAGTATCTGCGCGAGCGTTTGGCGGAAGCGGGCGGCTCCGGTCTGGTGCGCCTGTTCAGCCTGAATCACGATTTTCCCGGTGAATGGCAGCGTTTTCTGACCGGAGAGGGAGCTTTTCGCGCCGCCATCCAAAAAGAGGATTTCCCTTATTTCACCCAATCCGGGACCATCGAGGTTACCAATATCGAGTTGCGCGCCATTCAGCATAAGGAACTCCTGTTCTCCACGCCGGACGGGATCGACCTACCGGATCTCAACAACGCCTTGGCCGAAGAAGCGGCCTTTGAAATCGTCTTGGCCCGCGACGACGAGGTATTGGCGGCGGTTCTCGACCAGAACCCGAAACCGCCGGCATTCGTCCTGATCCACTACAGTTTTTCCGCCTAGAGCCGGACTTTTGTCCGGACCACGGATGGGCGCGTGCGAGCCCGTCCCCCCGTTACCAACCCTTTACCGCGAAGCGGGTGACCACCACATCGTCGTTTTCGTCCAGGCCCACGCTGTAAATGTTTTCGCCCGCGCCGGTAAAGTAGGTCACATGACCGGAAAAGGGAGTGGCGCCCAGGTGGCGGCCCTCGCGGTCGAAAACGTCCAGCGTGCCGCTCCGCTGGCTGGCATCGTAGTTGGCCAGGATCGCGAAGCCGCCGTTGAGCGGGGCCAATCCCGCGATGGGCGGACAGCGCGGCGGGACCTCCAGCTTGGCCACGGCCTTGTCGAAGATGGGTTTGGTAAGCATGGTGGTCAAACCGGGGTTGGCCAGCAGCTCCTGCCAGATGGCCTCGCAGAAGGATTGCTTGGCCGACTCGCTGAAGGGTCGGGGTTTGAAGCGCTTGGAGAAGGAGCCCAACAGCTTGCCCTTCTGGTTCAGGAGCTTGCCCTGATATTCATGGGTGCGCACGGCTACCGCGGTTTTGTCGTCGATGGCCGCGATCATGGGAGGACCCTGCAAGGCGAATTCGAACTGCGCCAGCAGGAACCCGACCCAGAAAAGGTCGTTATCCGGCCGGCCCAGATCCGCCCTGGGAATGGTGGCCAGGTAGATGTTCTCCGCCGCTTGAAATTCGGGGTCGTAGAGGGAGAGGTCGTATTTGAGCAGCTTGCGGTCGTCGGTTTGGATGGAGACAAATGCCGGTTTGCCGTTCTTAAAAACCACCGGATGTCCCACACCCTGGATGCCGGCCTTGAATCGCGCATCCTTCAGGTATTTGCCCTCACGGGTGAAAACGGTCATGCGCTTGCTGCCGGGATCGAAAATGACCGTTCTGCTCTTGGGGTCGATGGCGATGGCCACGGGCTCCTTGAACTCGCCCGGACCGGAGCCGGCCTTGCCGAAGCTGAGCTGATGGTTGCCCTCTGCATCGAAGATCCCGACGCGGAAATTGCCCGGATCCAACACGAACATCCGGCCGCCCTGGTCGACGGCCACCCTCGTCGTGGCGGTGAAGGTCTGCAGGTCGCCCTTGTCCTCACCACCGAGCACCAGCGTTTTTTCCAATGAGAGCCGCAGGGGTTTGGCGGGACTCAGATCGTTGGCAATCTCGCCGGTAAACAGGCCCAAGAGCAAAAGCGTCCACATGGCATCCACCTCGAACATGCGATTTCGTTTCGTTTCCTCCGTCCATCTTAACCCAACTCGCGAGACCCTTTCAGCATCCCGGCGGGGAAATGGGGAAATTTGGTTCTGGATCTATGACCAAAAGAAGGCCGAGGGTTGGGAAAAGACAAGGAGAAGCCGATTTGCTTCCCGTTAACCGTCCCTAATGGCGGAAGGGGTCCAAGAATGGAAGGATGAAATACATTTCACCACGAATTGCACCAATGTCACGAATGAAAACCAACCATGTGTGTGTTTCACACCATTCACGGCGCCCTTCTCCTTCGTGTCGGGACGGAGCCCCGTTTCGTGGACTCGGTGGTGAAAAATTCTGTAGGGCAGGTGATCAGGCGTAGGTTCGGCAAGGAGAAATCCACCACGAAGGGCACGAAGCGCCACGAAGAGGGAAAAGAGGCTGGAGTCGTTCAGAACGTTGGGAAAAGCCTGGGGACAAGCCGGCAAGCCCCGGGGCCTCGGTGGTGGAAAATGCTTCGGCGCGCCTCATTGGCCATGCTTGGGAACCATGGAAAACCGGTGGCTCATTTTTTCCGATCCGGGGTCCAGGAGGCGAGGGCGCAGATGACCGCGTAGATGATGCGTAGGAAAAGAACGATGCTGGAAAGCGCGAGCGCGGAAGGCGTGTCGATGTCCAGCGGGGCGAGCAGTACAATCAGTGCGGCATCGCGGGTGCCCATGCCTAGAATGGTGATGGGCAGCATGGAGAACAGGGCGGCGCAGCAAAGGGCGCCGGCCAGGAAAAAAAAAGGAATGGCCAGGCCCATGGCGGTGGCGGTCAGCCAGATCGCCGCCCAATTCAGAAGCCAGGCCAGGGTTGAAAGGGCCAGGCCCCCGAGAACCCGAGAGGCGGAAAGTCGGGGATAGGCCTGCCGCCAAGCCGTCGGGACCCGTTGCCACAGGTGCTTTGTTTTATGCAGGCTCCATGCTCGGAAACCGGGTTTGAAACATAAAGGGAGCGCCGCCAGACAGAGGGCCAGTCCGCCGATAGGGAGCCATGCCGCGCCCTTAAAAGGTTGGTAGACCAGCAGGAGAATT
The DNA here is from genome assembly GCA_041940685.1 of Acanthopleuribacteraceae bacterium. Taxonomy (GTDB): domain Bacteria; phylum Acidobacteriota; class Holophagae; order Acanthopleuribacterales; family Acanthopleuribacteraceae; genus JBGTRP01. Next base: position 6,878 of record JBGTRP010000035.1, on the reverse strand, counting down.
GCCGCGCCGAGGAGCACGACGACCAGGTCCGAGAGCCGGTCCAGTAACGTGGCCCAGAAGAGCGAGGCCGCCCCGCCGCTTCCCGACGAAAGCGGGGAGAACACCTTGCCGAATTCGCCAATTTGGGCGGGCGTCAGGGCGCCGAGTAGAGCGCCCACGGCATAAATCCGCAAGGATTCCATTGGCGCGGGGCGCGGTTGCGGCAGAAAGATGCGCCAGCGCCAGGCGCGTAGCCCCACGATGGGAAGGGTAAGCGCGATGGCCGCGAGTAGGGTGGGTATGGGTAACTGACTCAAACGTTCCAGGAACCAGTTGAGATCGGTGCGGACGAGGATCAGGATCAGGAGCAGAGGTCCGGCCAGCCGCAACGCCCAGCGGAGACCCGCGCGTTGCCTCATGCTCAGCGCCACCAGGTACGAAAAATGGTGAGGGCAAAGCGAAAGCCGTATTTCCAGTTGCCGCCTTTTTTGCTGCTGCCGCTGATGCGGCGTTTCACCCGGACCGGCGCCTCGCCGATCCTGCGCCCTTTCTTTCCGGCCTCGATGATGAGTTCGGAGGTGTGATACTGATTCTGGCGCAGCTCAAGGCCTTCCAAGCTGGCGATGCGAATGGCGCGAAAACCGTTGGAACAGTCCGTCACCCGAATCGGCGTAAGCAGGCGGATCAGCGTATTGAACACGTGGATGCCCCATAACCGGATGAGACTGTCCTTTTCGCGGGAGCCCAGAAGGCGCGAACCGATGACGATGTCGAACTCATCGGCCAATAAGGGCGTAACCAGCGCTTCCAAATCCTCTGCCCGGTGTTGGCCGTCGCCATCCATGGTTACCGCGATCTCCGCGCCGCACGCGCGGGCAATATCGAAACCGATGCGCAACGCGGCGCCGCCCCCGCGCCGGATAGGGCTGGCCACCACGGCGTAGCCGTGTTCGCGGACAATCGCGGCGGTTTCATCTCCGCTGCCGTCATCGATGACGATCGCGGTCAGGTCCCGACCTGAAATTTGGTCGGGCAACTCCGCGAGCACATGTTCGATGTTGTCGGCCTCGTTAAATGCGGGAATGAGGATGGCGATGGGCGGTAGTGGAATGCGCTCCGCGTAGGTTTGTCGAAAGCGTTCCAGGGCGGTAAACCGAACCAAATGATCGATCTCCCGCTGTTGAACGCCCACGGCGCCGCGCCCGTGAATCACGAGAAACCATAGCAGCAAATTGGAAAATATGGAGATGGCCAAGAGCCGGCTGAACTGGGTTTTCTCCAACGAAAGCATGTCGCGCAGCAGGGTGACCAAGCCCGGAAAGAGGGAGACGGACAGCAGGGCGGCGGCGAAACCCATACCGAGCGCGAAATCGAGTCGGGTAAGGCCGCCGCGTCGAAATCGCAGAAAGGCGTAGAGGGCCGCAATCGCTCCAACCACCACTCCCCAAAGGCGCAATTCGGTCATGGTTTCTCCCTTGCCGCCCTGGTCGGTCAGCCTACCGGACGACCCTGGCGCGCATCCCACCAAATATCGGGCATCAGGGCCGCGCGGTGGCGCGCAACCCGCGAGCGATGAGGTTGCAGGTCGCTTAACATCGCGCGGATCTCGCCGGCCAGGTCGCCCCGTGGCCGGTAACCCAATTCCCGTAGCTTTTGGGAATCGGGCCGGTATTCGTGCTCCTCTTCCTCGATGCGCGGATTGTCAACGGGTTGAATGCGCACGTCCAAGCCCAGGGACGCGGCCTCCTGTTTCACGGCTTGGGCCAGTTCGTTGATGGAATACACGCGGTCAAATTGGTTGAAGGTGCGGTACTCGCCCGGACGCGCGGGGTTTTCGAGCGCCAGGATCAGGCAGGTCATGGAGTCGCGTAACGGCAGGAAACCGCGTTTCTGGAGGCCTTTCCCATAGGGCGTAAGGGGCGCTCCGATGGTGGCCTGGGCGCAAAATCGGTTGATCACCGTGCCGAAACACTGGTCGAAATCGAGGCGGGTCGCGAGTGACGGCGGAAGGGGGTCGTCCAGGTAACGGGTGCCGTACACCACGCCCTGCATGATGTCGGTCGCCCGCAGGCCCCAGATGCGGCAGGCCATCTCCACATTGTGGGTGTCGTGAACCTTGGATTGGTGATACCAGCTGCCCGCCTTTCTCGGGAACATCACCCAATCCCGTTTGCCGCGAAACTCCAATTCGAAGAAACCCTCGGGAATATCTACCTTGGGCGTGCCGTACTCGCCCATGGTCCCCAATTTCACCAGGTGGCAGTCGGGTACGGCGTCCTGAATGGCGAACAGCGTTGCCAGGGTGCCGGAGACATTGTTGGTTTGGGTGAAAATGGCGTGTTGTGCGTCGATCATGCTGTAAGGCGCGGACGCCATCTCGCCCAGGTAGACGATGGCCTCGGGGCGGAAGTCGCGATAGGCGGCCAGGGTCGCCTCGACATCGGTGAGGTCGGCCTCGTAAAACCGCAAGTCCTGACCGCTATGAGAACGGAAGGCCGCGAGCCGTTCCTCCATGTCCGCGATGGGGATCGCGGATAGGGCGCCCGCTTCCTTCACCCAACGGCGGCGGCTGAAGTTGTCGATGCCGGCGATCTCGTGCCCGCGTTGGGCGAGCAACAAGGCGAGCGGCCAACCCAGGTAGCCGTCGATGCCGGTGATCAAAATGCGCATAAAAATTTACCTTTCCATTTAGAAATTGGTGACCGCTGGGGCATTTGGCGTGCGCGCCGGAGCTTTGAAATGGTGTAGGGTCGCCAACGCGGCCAGCGCCATCATGGGCTCGAAGGGGAAGAAATAGCGTTCAATGGGGTTGAGCAGCGCGGTCAGAACCAGGAACTGGCTCAATGGCAGGGCCGCGACCAGTAATAATAAACCGTTTCTACCTCGCCAGGCAAAGAAGGCCGCGGGAAATAAACAGAGCACCAGCAACGAATATTTGTAGGGGATGATGGTGAGGATGCGCAAAAGCTTATAGAAGAGGTGGAATGGACCCGCGGATTCCGATTCCCGCGAAAGGCCGGGATATCCGTTTTCCCCGGCCTCGGCGGCGGATTGGCGCCAGAGATCCGGGCGGGTGGGCAACCGAGTGATGTCCTTGATGAAGCGGCGCGGCAGGGTAAAAGCCGAGGGAAGGCGAGCCAGGTAGGCAAAGGGCCTCGCGAATGCGTTGCCGCGCGCAATTTGGCCGCAAAGCCTATCCACGGAGGTTTTTTCGCGGGTTGGGTCCTCCAGGAGCCGGACCCTCATGGCCGAAAGCGAGCGCCAGTCCTCGTAATAAGGCGCCTCCTCCGGAGGAAGGCTCTCCGGCTCGATCAACTCGAAATAAGCCATGTTCTGCAACCATTGCCAACCGCCTCCCTGGGCGAGGGCCGGCACGCCTTGATAGTACTGGTTGTAGGAGCGCCAGGCCCCTATGGGCAAAAGCGCCGTGATCAGGAGACAGGCGAGGGGCTTCAGACTCCCTCGCTGCAAGCGGCAAAGCGCCAGAACCGCCGCGGCGGTGAGCAGCGAGAGTACGCCGTTGGCGCGGGTAACCGCGGCCAAACCCAGCAGCAATCCCGGCGCCGCGAAACGATACCAGCCCGAGTCCACATCCAACCTGGAGAAACAAAAGACCGCGCCTAGAATGAGAAAACTGAATAGGGTTTCTGAAAGGATGCTGTTGGCGAACAGGATCCCGCCCGCGTGCAGTGCGAAGAACAAAGCGCAAAAGAAAGCCCATCGCGGTGGGAGGAGGCGCGCGCCAATGGCGTAAACCATGGCCGCGTTCAGGGCGTCCAGCAGGCCTTGAAGCCAGAAGACCCCTTGCCAGCCGCCACCGAGCCAGTGGGCGGTCGCCAAGAATGCCGGGTATCCGGGAGTATCGAAAACGGTTCCCCGCCATTGGCCGAAAAGACCCTCGGCTACGGGTAGGTATCGGCCCCATGAGTCGGGCAACAACAGCGCGCCGTTTTGTAGATGAAACCCCCAGCGAAGAGCGAGCGCCAAGAGAAGCAAAAAAATCGCGTGCCCGGCCTTGAAACCGAGGGATGGTGGCGGATTTGTGACTCGATCGCCCAGGATGGGCCGGCTGGCCGACAAGCGGGAGAGCAGGGAGCGGACCTTTTCCTGGGGCATTGGACTATTCGGAATCTTTGCCGTGTTGGAACAGGGCCGCCACCGCGCCGGCCGGATCCTGAATCACCGCGTAACGGCTGGAACCCATTTTTTTGGGGCCGGCGACCAGCTTGCCTCCCGATTGGCTACAGGCGGTCAGGCTTTCGTCCAGGTTCGCGACGTTGATATAGAGCAACCATTGCGCGGGCAGATCCGCGTTTCCCCCACGTGCGTGGCAAATGCCCGCTACCGTATCGCCTCCATCCGGGAGGTTCATGCAGTAGTCGCTGTAGCCGCCCATGTCGAGCTCGGCCACCTCCCAGCCCACCACGCCGCGGTAAAAGTCGCGCACTTCTTGGGCATTGGGAACCGTTAAATCCATCCAGCCAATTTCGCCGACACCCGTTTTCATCTCAGCCATCGAACACCCCTTTCACCGGTCCGGAGTAGGGGCGGACCCTCCACGTTGGAGACCGGGCCGCCCTTTCTGCCAATTCGGTTTACATATCGATCGAAACCCATCAGACCACGATTGAATGTGGAGATCAAGCCCTTACTCAACACCTGAAGCAGGTACTCTCCCGCAACGGAGGGCGTTGCTGGGCAGGCCGTTCAAACAAAGCTCAGGGCCGCGAAAACCTCGCGCTCCTTGCCGGAGAAGGCTTGGCGACCATGGAGGAAGCGGGTGTTGTCGATGATGGCCATGTCGCCGCTTTGCCATGAGATGGTTTGTGTGAGGCCGGCCATGGCCGTTTCGATGTCCAGCCGCGCCTCTGCCGGGATGGGTTCGCCATTTTCAAGCGTGACGACTTGGCCGGGATAGGGGCCGTGTATGCTATTGGCGAAGGATTTTTTGTTACTGAATTTCGAGCGTGCAACCGCGCTGCAGCGATATTCCAAAAATACGGTTTGGTTTCGGTTCAGGCGGTAGGCGACTCCGGGCGTATGGTCGAGCAAATCTCTCAAGGAGCGCGTGGAAACCTCCCTGTCCTCGGGTAATAAATGCGGCAAAAAAACCCGCCAACTTCGGGCCGGGTAGGGACGCCGGTACAGGATTCGGCGCTCGCTGAAGAGAGTGCGGGACCCCGCGTTCAATCGTTTCCAAACCGCGGCGCCGTCGCAGAGGGTGGTAGCGCCACCCTGAGCCGCGGGTCTGCGGCAATAGAGCCAAAGCAGATCCGGGCGCCAGGGGCAATTGCCGTTTTCGCAATGGAGCTGGATGGCATGATTGCCGCGGTCCACCAGTTGGGCGCCCCCTTGGGCCATAGGCCTGAGCGGGTCGAGGCTGATACGGTCGCTCGATCTCTGTACCAATAGGCTGAAATCCTCCAGGCCGGAACTGAAACCGCGCAGGATGATGACGCCATAGCGAGACAGTAGCTCATGGATATTTGCGGGCTGCGGGAATGCGGAGGCCGCCCCATTCCGGCTCCTTAAAAGAATTCCACCCTCTCCGAATGGTTCCGCGTTCCAATTCGTCATCCCGTATCTTCCTTGCCGCTTTTTCCGCCATTCGTAAGGGCTGCACCCGGGCCCGATTTCTGTGGCTTTAAAGAGGATAAGCTTTTTCAGAATCCCTGTCTCGTGAAACGTGTTTCCTCGCGAAAAGGTTCCAACTCCGGACGAGTGCCCGTAGGGCCGCCCGCGGATGGAACGGATGGCGAGCGGTCACGGCGTGGGCTTGGCCAAGAATCTGAATGGAAGGAATGGAAACCTGACCTAAATCCGGTCTGAATCCCTTGGCATTGAAGGCGCTTTCTTAAAAATGGGGTTCCAAGATGAAAGGGCCTAGAGTCGTCCCCGCAGCATTGGCCTCTGGAGTTTCCTCTCGTGAGGCGATTGTTTTGTTGAGGTAATTTGTTTATTTTGATTATTAGTAAATTTAAAGAAAAATTGTTGAATTAGTTTGACATATCTAAAAAATGGAATAGCCATCACACGATGGTTTTATTTTTTTTGAATTGTAGTGGTTTTGTATGAAATAGACGTTCATGTTAAACTCTTGGCCTGCCGGTCTCTCATGAACCTGGATGAACGACTCGGGACCGGGCCCGCGCTCGGGAGGAGAGAATCTGGATGAAATGGTCCGCGGAACAATTGGCGCGCTATGAAGATTGCGGATATTTGCTTCTCCCCGGCAGCTTTGGCGCCTCGGAGTTACATGCCCTGTGCGATGAAATATCACTCATCGCGGAATGTCCCTCCCCGGCCCGAATCATGGAGGATCATGGCGGCAGTGTGCGCGGTTTGCACGGCGACCATCAAAAGAGCAGGCTGATGGCAAGGTTGGTGCGGGACGCGCGCTTGCTGGAGCCGGCCATGCAGGCCCTTGGGAGCCGAGTATACGTCCATCAGTTCAAGATCAACACCAAAATGGCGTTCGTGGGCGAGAAATGGCCATGGCATGATGATTTCGAGTACTGGAATAAAGAAGACGGCTTGCCCACGCCGCGGGCGCTCAACGCCGTGGTTTTCCTGGATGAGGTTACCGAATTCAATGGTCCACTGACTTTTATCCCCGGGTCTCACAAACGAAATACGGTCTCAAGGGTCGCCGCCAGTCGTTCCGGCGACGAAACGGACTGGCACAGCCACCTGGCTGCAGACCTCAAATACACCCTGGATTCCGAAACGATCGCGAGGTTGGAGGCCGAAAACGGCATTGAAGCGCCCAAGGGTCCCGCGGGCTCGGTTCTTTTCTTTCACGGCAAGCTCGCCCATTGCTCGGGAAACAATCTTTCACCCCGGCACCGGCGCCTGATTTTGGTTACCTACAACAGCGTGGAAAATCTGCCTCATCCAGT
>JBGTRP010000034.1:0-18418 GCA_041940685.1 Acanthopleuribacteraceae bacterium | reverse complement strand
CGGGAAATGGTGGCCGCCTTGCCGAGTACGACTCGGCGATCGCCGACTTGCAGTCGGCCTCCTCTCCCGCTCCGACTACCTATTTCCATTTTTTTCAAACTCGAATCACTCAATTCTTCCCAATCACCCGAACGGACTTCGCCCTGATTCGCGTGATTCGAGTTATTCGTGGTCAAATTTCTCTCAAGAAAAAACCTCGGATGTTGGGGAGGTTCGGGATCGAGCAATTCGCGAAAAACCCTGGTCGCCGGTTCCCATTTAGGTCTTGCACCACACCAGCGGCTTGGCTAATGTGGAAAAGAGAAGATATTGGCTTCCACACCGCCGTGACCATGGTTCTGCTTTCCAACTCCTCTTAATCATTCCGGCCAGGGTGTCGATGAAAAACATGACTGACGCCGACCTGATACCGGCCGTTCGCGCGGGCGATGGGGAGGCTTTCCAAACCCTGTACTATCGCTATGCCAAGCGCCTCTTCGCCTTTCTTTGGCGGCGCACGGGACACCGTGAAACCGCGGAAGATCTGTTGCAGGAGGTGTTCATCCGCGTGTGGAACAACCGCCAAAACCTGGACCCGGCGCAATCGATTCAGGCCTATCTCTACCGGGCCGCCCATCATCTCGCCATCGATCACCTGCGCAAGAAGGTGAGCGAGGGAGAGTCCATTTCTCCACCGACCGACCTTCGCGGCAGGGACTTTCGGGAGACAGGTTTCGAGGAGCGCGACCGGCTTCGCAAAGCCATCGAAGCCTTGCCGGAAAAGCAAGGGTTGGTCTTCCGTCTAAGCCGTGAGGAGGGCCTGAAATACGCGGAGATCGCCGGGGTCATGAAAATTTCCGTTAAAACCGTGGAGGCGCATATGAACAAGGCTCTGAAGAAGCTCCGTCAGAGCCTTCACGACTTGGCGACACTCATTTTTTTCGCTTTTTTTCATAACGAATAGGGGTAATCCACGCCCGTTTCGTAGTGAATCAAAAGAGGAAGGAATAGCTGGAAATTCCAATGAAAACCACAAACCTATCCACCATCTACCGCCAAATCAAGGGCGAGACTGACGCGCAAGAATCGCGAGCCGTGGCCGAATGGCGCGCGAGCTCGGAGGAAAACGAGTCCACCTACCGCGCCATGAACCGGGTTTGGCAAGGCACCGAAAACGGCCCCGCACCACCAGCCTTCGATCTCGATGCCGGCTGGCAACGTTTGGCCGCCCAATTGCCCGAGCCCGGGAATCGGGCGGATCTCGCGCATCGGCCCGTCCAGGAGTTGACGCCCCAACCTCGCCGAGGCTGGATTGCCCGCCGGTACCCGCGCTTGATCGCGCTTGCCGCGGCGCTCTTGGTCGCGGTGATGCTTGGTCTCTGGCTCTCCCGCGGCGGTCCCCATAACGCTTGGCGGGAATACGCGACCGTGGGCGGCCAGCACTACCGCGTGAGCTTACCGGATGGTTCGGTGGTCCGGCTCAACGCGGGCAGTAAGTTGCGTTTCCGTGAGGGCGCGCGTGACGAAAACCGAGCGGTCTACCTCGATGGACAGGCCTACTTCGAGGTAACCCATGGCGAGCGACCGTTCCTGGTCCACACGGAAACGGCCCGAGTAGTCGTGCTGGGCACCCGTTTTGACGTCTGGGCGCGCAACCACAAGACGCGCGTCGTGGTTCGCGACGGCAAGGTGGCGCTCGCCTCCGCGGATGGCGCGGGCGAGCTGGTCCTAGGAGCCCGGCAAGCCGCCATCCACGACCAGTTCCATCCGCCACGGATGCTGGAAACCCTGGACACGGAAGCCGCTCTGAGCTGGATGAACGGCCATATTGTGTACCAACGCCAACCGCTGGGCGATGTGGTGATTGATCTGGAGCGCCTGTTCGGTGTGCGCATCTCTTTGGCCAACCCCGAACTGGAATTTCGTACGGTTTCGGCTTCCTTCAGCAACGAGAGGCTGGCCAACATCATCGAGGAGCTTTGCCTCACCTTCAACCTGCAATTCAACTATGCTGATGGCAATTACCAAATCATGCTCTAATTTACATAGAGACGGGCTGCAGCGCCCGCGTCCTCCGCTTGAAACACTCCCCTCAATCCCAAAAACTACATGATGGAACAAAGACCACCCTTGCCCTTGCGACGAGGACCCCAAATAACATGAAATTTCCGGCAATCAGTAAACGCCTGCCGCGCTGGACATCTCCCGCGCGCGCGTACGGGTGGGCGTTGCTCTGCCTGACGATGGGGTCCTTCGCGGGAAAACTGGATGGCGCACTCGTTTCCCTGGAGCTCAAGAATGCGCCTCTGGAGCAAGCCTTACGGGAAGCCGCAAGCCAGGCCCAGGTCCACCTGGTCTACGCGGACGCGCTCGTGCGCGGCCTCCGTGTGGACTGTCATGTTCGCGAGATGCCCCTGCGCGAGGTCTTGCCCCGATTGCTGGAAGGCACGGCCATTGGTTTTCGTTGGGTGCGCCCAGACAGAGTCGTGCTCTTCGCGAAAGAAGGCAAACCCAAGGACGAGTTGACCGGTATTGTGGTTGACGCCGAGAGCGGCCATCCCCTGGCCGGAGCCAGGATCCAGTTCACGGGTTCGGACCAGGCAGCCGTGAGCGATCAAAACGGCTCATTTTCCCTTAAAGGGCCCCAGCAGGCTTCATCCTTACGAATCGAGCGCCAGGGTTATTTGCCGCGCCAATTACTGCTCTCAAGGGACTATGACCCCGCCAATCCGGTTTTTCCCCTGACCGCGATCCCCCATGTCAGCGAGCACTTGGAGATCACGCCCACCGGCAACCTGCCCTTGCAATACGCCGCCCGCCCCCATCTCATGACCATTTCGCCAAATGAGTTGAGCGGCGTTCCCGGCCACGATCTCTTCGAAACCCTGAGCATGATACCCGGCTTGGGCACGGGTCCGGGCGAGGGTGGCGTGGGCATTCGCGGCAGCAGGCCATCGGAGAATTTGGTTCTCCTGGACGGCATCATGCTCTACCACCTGGACCATGCATTAGGGTATTTAAGCGCCCTCAACGGCGACGCCATTGAGAATATTCGAATATTCAAGGGTATGTACCCCGCGCGCTATGGCGGCCGAACATCGGGCGTTCTGGATCTTTCCACCAAGGGGGCAAATCCGGACCAGCGTGAAATACAGGTAGGTTTCGATCGCGACATCGGCAAAGTCACCCTGATACAGCCCCTGGGAAAACAGGTTTCACTTCTCCTCTCCGCACGCCGTTCTCTTTCGGAAAAATCGGTTCGGGGCATCTATGACCGCGTTTTCCAATATACCTTCAACAACCTCCCAAGAAGCGGTATTGGCGAACCAGGGGTCGACGCCCCGAGGAGCATTCGGTTTTCTGATTCCATCGCCAAATTAAGTTGGCGGCCCAGACCCGCTGATTCGGTCGCCCTGACCCTGTTCCAGGGAACGGATACCACCTCTGAAGCCATTTTGCTCGACAATTTCCGCTGGGTGGAAACCCTGCATGCCAAGAACGGCCGCTGGGGTAACGATGGCGGCAGCCTGCGCTGGACCCATCGATGGCGCAACCGCTCGCGGACCAGCGCCCGTTTCGTGCGATCGGAGTACAAAAGCGATTTTGCTTTCATGAACCCCATTTATTCGGAGGAGTTCGTGATCAGGGGTGAAACCGTGGATGATTCGCGCCCCTGGTGGGCGCTGACGCCCCTGAACGTGCGCAACCGCTTGCGCGAGGAAGCCTTCGGCTTGGATCACACCCTGGCTCGTTGGGAAAAGCACGAGGCGGAATTCGGACTCGTGTACTCGGACCGATACGCCTATTATCAGCGTGAAAACGAACTCAGCCTCCTCGACGCGGCGGATCACGGCAGCCAAACGGCGATCTTCATTCAGGATCACTGGAAGCCCACACCAGCGCTCCGGGTGGATGCGGGTATTCGCGGCGTTGCCGACAGCCTCGCCGATTCCCGCCACCTGGAGCCGCGAGTAGGGATTCAGTACGAATTGGGAAGCCATTTGTCCGCGCGCGCGTCCTGGGCTGAATACCGCCAATTCGTCCTGCGCTCGCCGGATACGGTGAACTACTTCGAGGGGGTTGAAACCTGGTTTCTCGCCGGCGGCGAGGTGCTGCCGGGAAAATCACGCCAGTTTTCCCTGGGGTCCCGCTACCAGCGCGGCGGATGGGCATTGGATATCGAGGCGTATCTCAAAAACCAGGAAGGTTCCCTGCAGCGGCTCTACGATCCTTTACTGGAGGATAGCCAACTGAGCCAAACCCGGGACCGCATTCATGGCTTTGAGGTGGTGGTGCAAAAACAGGCGGAAACCTATTCGGGCTGGGCCGGTTACCGCTACCAAAGAGCCCGGGTGGTAGGCGAGCTCAACTCCGAAAACCACATCCGTTTTCCCAGCGACCTAGACATTCCCCATCAGTTCAACCTCGTCCTCAACCGCCAACGTCCCCGCTGGCACACGTCCCTGGCTTGGCATTATGCATCGGGCCGGCCCTACAGTATTCCCAGTTTGGTTTTAAGCCCCCTCGATCTCGACCTTTTCCGCATCGGGGCGCCGCGCAGTCCCAACGAGGAGCGCCTACCCCCTCATCATCAGTTGGACCTCAGTTTGGGTTACCGCTTCACCTGGCGGAAATTTGAAGGCCGACTGGAGTTGTCGCTTTTGAACGTCTACGACCGCGCCAACCTCCTCCATCGCTACTATACCAACGAGGGCACGAGTCTCATGGCGGTGGACGTACCCGACTTCGGCTTTCAACCCTCCCTCCAAATACAGACCAGGTTTTGAGATTCCGGGTACTTGCGTCCTCCGTGGTTCGGGTTTCCCAAGGCTTGGTACAGGATTTGGTCTCAGATACAGGCGGAACAAGGCACTCCCACTGAAGCCGGCCTCTGGAACTTGGCTCGTGAAATGCCGGCTACTCCCGGTTAGTATTTCCGGACCGGCGTCACCGGCGCCTTCCGGCTAGGCCCCCGGCTGGACGCCCCCGGCCCACTTCAGGTGACACATTTAAAACATTGGATTTTCGATTGGCAAAAATATCCAGGCCGGTGGTTTGCCGCGGTCGTTCGCGGTAAACTATGTCGCTATGGATTCGAGGCGTTGGATGTGGCGTTTATTTGGAACCGGAAGTCTCCTCTGTGGATGGATACTGGCGATGCCCGGCTGGACACAAGGGTTGTCCGAGGATTGGCCCTCTTGGCGGGGACCGCGGGGAACCGGAGAGGCCGTGTCTCCGCTTTCCATCGGAACCCTATCCGAGGAACAAAACAGGCTCTGGCGCGTGGATTTTGCCAGTCGTTCCACGCCCATTGTTCACGGCGGCAAGGTCCATGTCACGGGTAGGACCCGGGCGCGGGGTCTGCCCATGGAGCAAATCTCGGTTTTCGACGCCAAGAGCGGGGCCTCTCTTTGGTCCCATCGCTGGAGCCTTTACCAGAGCGCGGCGCCATTCCGGCGCAGCGCATCGGCGAGTCCCGCCGTGGACCCGGGAACGGGCAACGTGTACGTGCTGGGCGGGGGTGGTTTGCTCTTTGGTTGGGATCGCCAGGGTAAGTTGCTGTGGAAACGTCATCTAGTCCAGGAGTTCGGCGCCTATATCGGTGATTCGGGTTCCACCGCGAACCCCGTCGTGGACCGAGACTTGGTGGTGGTATCCGTGGTGGGTTCGGCCTGGAAGGAGGGAGAATTACCGCGCCAAAAGTACATCGCCATGAACAAAAGCACCGGCGAGGTTCAGTGGATTGCCCAACCTGGCCAGGCCTGCTTATCACGGAGCGCGGGATCGACGCCCGTGGTAGCCGAAATCAAGGGGCAACGCCTGCTGATCGGCGCCAACGCGGACGGCGCCATCGACGCGTTGCAAATCCGCACGGGTAAGACCGTCTGGCGTTGTCGAATCGCGGAATCTGGAATTCAAACTTCGGTGGCAGTCGCGGGCGATCGCATTTTCGCCGCGCATGGCGGCAAAAATCCCGGCCGCGGAGACAGAGGATCGATTGTCGCGATCGACGCCACCGGTTCCGGCGATATCACCAGCGGCGGCCAAATTTGGCGTATCGACGGCGTTTCGGTTTCGGCTTCTTCGCCCTTGGTTCATCAAAACCGCCTCTACATCGCTGACGATACCGCCATTTTGCGCTGCTTGGACACGGGGAGCGGCAAAGAAATCTGGCGCTACCGTTTGGATTCTCCCACCCATGGCTCACCGGTTTGGGCCGGCGGCAAAATTCTCTTGTCGGAAACGAGGGGTAGATTTTTCATGCTCTCCCCATCCAAGGGGAACATTACCCTTACCGGTGAGGTTTCCTTCTCCTTAGCGGAGGGCCGCTTTGCACAAATCCACGGTTCGCCCGCGGTGGCTTACGACCGGATCTATCTCGCCACCGAGGAGGGATTGTACTGTTTCGGCGATCCCGCCTCAGATTTCGAAATGCCCTCCAGCGCCGCGGACCCAACGCAACCTCCGGACGAGGCAAATTCTCAGCCCGAGGCGCCTGCGCCCACGGCCACCCATCTACAGGTGCTACCGGCCTTAGTGGACGTGACGACTGGCAACCCCGCCCAATTCCGAGCCCAGGCCTATAACCGAGCCGGCGCGCCGGCAGTGGCTCCCGAGCCCAGTTGGCAACTTCAGGGGCTCGAGGGCCGCATCGGTGAACGGGGAACGGCTGTTTTGGATGCGCAATGGGGCGTGGGGGAGGTGCTCGCCGAGTCAAACGGACTTAAGGGCCAGGCACGGGTGAGGGCTTTCCCACCTCTCCCCTGGCGGATAGACTTTGAGAACATGGCCCTGGACCGAAGTCCGCCGGCGTGGGTTTGCTCCTACTTTTCCGAACATCCATCCGCGAACCTCTTGGTCAAGCTGGTAAAGGCGCAGGCGGTTCTGGTTTTGTTACCCGAACCCACACCCACTCCAAGGATCATGGCCTTTTTTGGCCCCTCCAATGCAAGGAATTATGTCCTTCAGGCGGATGTCCTCGGTTTCCAGCGCAAACGGTTTCGGCCCGACATCGGCATCCTTTCCCAGGGTCAGACCCTGGTGCTGGCCGGGAACCGGCAGCAACTTCGCTTTGGAAGCCCGCTCTCCGAGGGGCTGCCTGGCAACTCCGTAGATTTTCCGTGGGAGCCCGAGGTTTGGTACACTATGCGGATGCGAGTGGAGCATGCCGGCGGCAAGGCCCTTATCAAGGGAAAGGTCTGGCCCAGGGACGAGCCGGAACCCGAATCCTGGACGATTTCGAAAGAAAGCGTCCATCCTATCCCCGAGGGCAGCCCTGGGATTTATGGCTTTCCCCTTGCCGAAATCCATTTTGATAATTTGATAGTTAAGGAAATTTCCCCATGAGCCGAAGGTCTCTAACTTGGAAAGGAGGCATTCGGCAACCGGGGGAGAAATATTAATGCCCGCCGATGCGTATATAGATAGATTGCCGCATCGGACGTGAGCGGTTAAAGAGGTATGAATGGATTCAAATCTGGAAGCAAAAGTGAACCGGTCCAGAGAAGCGCTGGACCAACATGTGCGGGAAATTATCGCCTGGCATTTCGATCCAAAGACCGGTTGTCCGTTTTGGCTTGATTTTGCGGAACAGCTCTCTTTCGATCCGCGCGACAAGATCGGCGGTTACGGAGATCTCAAGCTGCTGGGCCACTTCGAGGACCAATGGTTGCGCAACGAACAGGTACGCCGATGGGTTCCCAAGGGTTTTGCCGATCAGCCGGTTTCTGTTTTCGAGACCGGCGGCTCAACGGGCGTACCCAAGTACCGCATCAATATTAGCGACTTCCGCACCGATTACTCCATGTTCAGCGAAACCCTGGATGATGAGGGTTTCCCTCCCGGCAGCGATTGGCTGATGCTGGGACCTACCGGCCCCCGCCGCCTGCGCCTTGCCATCGAGCATTTGGCGCAAACGCGCGGCGGCATTTGTTTCCATGTCGATTTGGACCCCCGCTGGGTCAACCGCCTCATCCGGGCGGGAAAACATCAGGAAATGGCTTCCTACCGGGATCATGTGATCGACCAGGCGCTCGTGATTCTCAAGGCCCATCAAAATGTCAAATGCATTTTCACCACCCCCAAGTTGTTGGAGGCGCTCTGTGAAAAGGTCTCCTTGGTCAAACTGGGCATACGCGGCATTTTCTGCGGGGGCACGGAAATGAACGCCCAATTCCACCGTTTCGCGCGCGAGGAATTGATTCCGGGCATCGACTTCGTGCCCACCTACGGCAACACGCTGATGGGACTCGCCTGCCACAAACCTTTTGACCCGGCGGACAACTATTCCATCACCTATTACCCGCCCCATCCGCGCGCGGTCTTCGAAATCGTCAACCCGGACAATACCGAGGAGACCGTTCCCTACGGCGAACCGGGTCGGGTTCTGCTGACAACCTTGACCAAAGAGTTTTTTGTGCCACGATTTCCCGAACGTGACCAGGGGTACCGCGCCGCACCCATCGACATCTATCCTTGGGACGGCGTTCGCGATCTGGGGCTGTTCACGCGCTTCGAGGAATCCGTGGTGGTGGGGGTTTACTGATGCCGCATATTCCCATCCTGCGCGCAGGCAATCCATACCGCAGTCTAACGGTTAAGCCGGTCAACGATTTCCGCACGGGCGAACCCCTGGCCGAACTCAGCCAGGCCAATCCCGGGCTGATCGCGCGCGACTTCGCACGGGCGCCGGAGACCCAGGCCAAGCTGGCCGCCTTTTCCAGCGAGACGATGCTGGAAATCTGCGCCCAAGCCGCGAACTTCTTCGCCGAGGCGCGTTTGCCGGTAGGGGAAGACAGCCAGAGCCCCTTGGATTACGTACGCCAAGTTTCCGCCACGACCGGAATGCCCGAGGTCATGTGTCGCAACAACATGGTCAAGATCACCACCGCGATGCGGCGAATGCGCGAGGTGCTGCAAGGCCTGACGCGGATGGAGAACCTGGAGGACATAAACCTGGAATTCCGGCGCGAGAGCGACACCCTGGCCGCTATTCTTCCCAATAACTCGCCCGGCGTTCATTCCCTGTGGCTGCCCGCCCTGGCCATGCGCATCCCCGTGGTGCTGAAGCCGGGCAGCCAGGAGCCCTGGACACCCTATCGCATTTGCCAGGCGTTTATCCGGGCGGGCATGCCCGCCGAGGCTTTCAGTTACTACCCCACCGATGTCAACGGCACCCGCGAGATTCTGATCCGATCCGGCAAGTCCATGTTTTTCGGCGATGCGCGTACGGTGGAGTCCTGGAAGGGCGAGGCCCGCATCCAGATTCACGGGCCCGGATGGAGCAAGGTCGTTTTGGGCGCGGACAAGGCGCCGGAATGGTCCCGTTATCTAGATCTGATGGTGGATTCGATCGCCGCGAACGGCGGCCGCTCCTGCATTAACGCTTCCGGCGTGTGGACCGCGAGCCATGGACGCGAGCTCGCCGAGGGGCTCGCACGGAAAATGGCGGCCATCGAGGCCTTGCCCATGGACCATCCGGAGGCCCGACTCTCGGCCTTCGCAAACAAAAAGCTGGCAGAGATGATTTCTCGCCGCATCGATGCCCAGATCGATGCCGGCGGGGCAGAGGATCTCACCGCCAAATACCGCGGCGACCGACTTGTGGAAGTGGATGGTTGCACCTTCCTGCTGCCGACCCTGGTTTGGTGTGAGCGGGCGGACCATCCGCTCGCCTCCGCCGAGTATCTGTTTCCCTTCTGTTCGGTGGTCGAGCTGCCGAGCGAGGAAATCCCACGCCAAATGGGGCCCACCCTGGTGGCGAGCGTCCTTTCCGAGGACGAGAACCTGATCGAAACGCTTTTTGCCAGCAACCATATCGACCGCATCAACGCCGGTCCCCTACCCACCACCAGCATTCGGTGGGACCAACCCCATGAAGGCAATCTGTTCGAGCTGCTCTACCACCAGCGCGCGGTTCAGTTTGCCAGCTTCGCAGAATGAACGCCAACTCGCACCCGGCCCGTGGAAGACTTCGGGCCAAAGGGGAATGAATGAGCACCGTCCCGGAACTTGAATCCGTTGAAACCGCCGCCATCGACTACCAGCCGACGGTTCGCGTCAAATTGGGCGCCCACGCGCTTGCCGACCTGGGCGATCTCGCCAAGGCGTGCCAGGGCTCGCGCGTCCTTTTGGTCACCGACCAGGGGCTGGTCGCCGCGGGTCACGCTCCCCGAGCGGTCGACTACCTGGAGAGGGCGGGTTTGCGCGTGTTCGTCTTCAGCGACGTGGAGGAGAACCCCACCACCACGCATGTAGAGAAATGCCGGGCCTTCGCGGAACAAGCGGGAGGCATTGACCTCATCGTCGCCCTGGGAGGCGGTAGCTCCATGGACTGCGCCAAGGCGGCCAACTTCCTGCTCACCAATGGCGGCAGCATGGAGGACTACTGGGGTAGAAACCGGGCCAAACTGCCCATGTTGCCCTCGATCGGAATTCCCACCACCGCGGGCACGGGCAGCGAGGCGCAATGTTTCGCGCTCATCTCACAGGAAGGCACCCACCGCAAAATGGCCTGTGGCGATTTGAAGGCCCGCTTCCGCGCCGTGATCCTGGACCCCACGCTGCTGAGCAGCGCCCCGCGCCAGGTAATCGCCACCACGGGCATGGACGCGATCACCCATGCCGTGGAAAGCTTCGTCACCACCAGCCGCAACCCTTTCTCGCAACTGTTTGCCAAGGAAGCCTGGCGTCTGCTGGAGGCGAATCTGGAACGGGTGCTGGCGGACCGGAACGATCTGGAGGCCTGGCAACGGATGCTTTTGGGCGCACATTACGCGGGCACCGCGATCGAGAACTCCATGTTGGGCGCGGCTCACGCCTGCGCCAACCCGCTGACCGCCCGTTTTGACGTGACCCATGGCCTGGCCGTGGGGCTGATGCTGCCGCATGTCATTCGTTTCAACCAAACCCTGGTCCTGCCCCTTTATGAAGAGTTGGCGACTGCCGCCCACCTAGGCCCATCCTCCGATGGGAACGCCGCGCAAGCATTGGCCGCCCGTATCGAGGAACTGCATGTCGCGGCCGGCCTTCCCTCACGCCTGAGTGAACTGGGTATCGCGCCATCCAAACTTGCCCCTCTCGCGGAAGAGGCCAGCACCCAATGGACCGGAAAATTCAACCCGAGGCCCACCACAACCGCCGATTTTCAGGCTCTCTATCGGTCCGCATTTTGATTTGGAAGGAGACGGTAAGGTCATGAGAACGTTTCGGATTCGCCTTCATTCCTTTCGCCGGCTCATCCTATGGATGTTGGCGTCATTTTGGGTTTTCCCCCTGGCGGCCGCGTACGCGGGAGATTGGACCCTGTTTCGCGGCGACCCTCAAAACAGCGGCGTGGCCGCGGGTAACCTGCCCGCCGAGCTCAGTGTGCTCTGGTCTTTCGAGACAGAGGACAACGTGGAGTCCACCGCCGCGATCGCGGGCGATACGGCATACATCGCATCGCTCGACAAACACCTCTACGCCCTGGACCTGAACACCGGTAAGCTGAAATGGAAGTATAAGGCTTCCGACGAGATCAAGTCATCGCCCTCCCTGCACGAGGGCAAGGTCTATTTCGGCGACGAACAGGGCGATTTCCATGTTCTGGACGCCAGCAGCGGCGCACTGGCTTGGAAATTCAGCTCCGAGGGCGGCATTATATCCTCGGCCAACTTCATAGGGGACACCGTGTACTTCGGCTCCTACGACGCTTTCGTCTACGCGCTGGACGCCAAGGACGGCGCGCTCAAATGGAAAACCGAAACCGATGGTTATATTCACGCCACGCCCGGGGTCTACAAGGACAGCATCGTATTGGCCGGCTGCGACGCCTATCTACGGGTGGCCCATGGCGCGGATGGCAAGGAATCGGTGCGGATGGAATTGGGCGGCTACGTGGCCGCATCGCCCATGATCGTGGGCGACCACGCCTTTTTGGGCACCTTCGAGAACCAAGTGATTTGCGTGGATGTTTCCCTGAGCGAGGTGGTATGGGTTTACGAGCATCCCGACCGCAAATTCCCCTATTACGCCTCGCCCGCGCTGGCGGGCGATAAGATCCTTATCGGGGGCCGCGACAAAATGTTGCACGCCATCGACATGAAAACGGGAGCCGGACTGTGGACCTTCTCCGTGCCCACCAAAATCGAAAGCTCGCCCGTGGTCAGCGGCGATCACGTTCTGTTTGGCGATCTCTCCGGTAAGCTTTACATGTTGGATCACCGCGACGGCAAGAAGCTGTGGGAGTACGATACGGGTTCGGGTTTCATCGCCTCCCCGGCTATCGCCAATGGAAAACTGGTCATTGGAATGGAGAATGGCATGGTTCTCTGTTTCGGCGAAAAAAAGGAGTCCTAATTTTATGGGAGATACCGCACCAACAAAACCAATCCTGCGGGAAGAGCAGAAACCGGCGGTGGGCAGCTTGTTCATTTCCAACTATCCGCCCTACTCTTTCTGGGATCAAGAGCGGGTCCCCAAGGTGGTCGATTACTTTGACAGCGCTCCCGAGGAAGATACGCCCATGGGCTTGTATCTACACATCCCGTTCTGCCGGAAACGCTGCAAGTTCTGTTACTTCAAGGTGTACACCGACAAAAATAGCCGCGAGATCCAGGCCTACCTGGACGCGGTTGAGAAAGAGCTCACCATGCTTAGCCGGCTCCCCGCGGTGCGGGGAAGAAAGCTGAAGTTTCTCTACGTGGGCGGCGGCACGCCTTCCTATATCGGCGGCCGCCATCTGCGCCATCTGATGGCGCTCATGAAAGCCGCCATTCCCTGGGAGGGCGTGGAGGAGGTGACATTCGAATGTGAGCCGGGCACCTTGACCCAAGCCAAGCTGGAGGCCATTCGCGAGGTTGGCGTCACCCGCCTCAGCCTTGGGGTGGAGAACTTCGACGACGCCATCTTGCGAGAAAATGGACGCGCACACGTATCCACCGAAATCTACCGGGTGTTGCCCTGGATCCGCGATTTAAAATTCGCCCAATTCAATATCGACCTCCTCTCGGGCATGGTCGGGGAGAGTTGGGAGAATTGGCGCGAAAATATCCGCAAAGCCATTGATATGGACCCCGACAGCATCACCATCTACCAAATGGAGTTGCCCTACAATACCCTGTACTCCCATGACGTGCTCGAGGGCGACTCCAGCCGCGCGTTTGCCGATTTCGACACCAAACGGGCCTGGCATGATTACGCCATCAACACCCTGGGCGAGGCGGGTTACGATATTTCCAGCGCCTACACCATGGTGAAACGCGGGCGCAACGTCAAGTTCCGATACAGAGACTCGCTATGGCAAGGCGCGGACCTGCTCGCGGTCGGCGTTTCCTCGTTCGGCCACATGGGCGGGCTTCACTACCAGAACGACCCCGCCATCGAAAGGTATAACCAGGCCCTTGAAGGCGGCAAACTACCCGTGAAACGGGCCTACGAGACCACGGCTCGCGACCGCTTGACGCGGGAGATGATCCTCCAGCTCAAGCTGGGCCGGATCGGCGCCGGATACTTTCGCGAAAAGTTCGGCGAGAATATTTTGGACCTCTTCGAAGAACAGTGGCGGGGCTACCAGGAACAGGGCTACCTGAACCTGGAGGACGGCCAGGTGACGCTCACGCGGGAGGGCCTGTTGCGCGTGGACAGCTTGTTGCCCGCCTTCTACCAAGATCACCATCGAGGGGCGCGGTACACTTAATCTCGGAGCGCAGGCCGCGGAGTTCCCCAATCTGAGCGGGATCTCGACCAGGCCCCCGGGCCACTTGACTCCATCACCCGGGCTTTCAATACCGGAAAAAGTAGCAAGGCAACCGCCGCCAAGGCCGCTATAGGTAGCTCATCCACCAGTTGCGGTGTTCCTTCTTTTTTACCGCGAACCAGCGGCAGAAAAAGTACAGCAGGCAACAAAGCAACGCCCAGACCAGATAAACCAGGGGCAGGCTCGGCTGGTATTCGGCGGGCAGGGCGTTGCTCTTGTAAAGAAAATGCTCGAATCTGCCATAGCGCAGATAGTTCCAGATATGGTTGCTCAAATTAATGATCGGAACGTGGATGATGTAGAAAAAGAAGGGGACGCTGCCGAAAACGGCAAGAGCCCTTCCGAGAGGGCCCGACCCTCCCTCCAAACGGGGCAGCAACAGGATGGCCGGCCCCAGGGTCATGAGCAGGAACAGCAGTGAAGAGGGGTATTTGCTGGTGTTGAGGAAGGAAAGCAGGGTGAACAGGAAACCCCGCTCCTGCATCGACCAGGGGGAGGGGTCGCCGTAAACATTGAGCGCCCTCAACAATATGAACAAGGCGATCAGTCCAAGTCCGAGGTAGGTCAGCGCCCTCCGGCGCGCGTTCCGCTCCATGAGAAACAGAGGACCCATCAGATAGCCCAGCCCCATGACCGCGAACCAGGGGATCAAGGGGTAGACCACGGCCACCCCGAAACGGCCGGGCCCCGTGGGAATCCAACCCTGTTGGTGCAGAACCAACCACAACCAGGAGAACGATCCGAATTGCTGCTTATCGAAACCGTCCAAAAGGTTATGGCCCAAAAGGAAGGCCAGGCAGAAAAAGAACAGCCAGGTGGCGGGCATACGAATCAGGACCGCCAGCAAGATCATCGACCAACCAATGGCCCAAATCACTTGAACGAACACGAAGTTATACCAACCCACCTGCCAGCTCGTATTCACGATCAATAACTCCACGGCAATCAGCCAGAGCCCGCGAGTCGCCAAAAACCGGCTCAACCTGGCGCGGCTCCCGTGCTTTACGCCGTAGAGAAAAGCTGAAGTTCCGGTGAGCAGCACGAACACGGGGGCGCAAAAATGCGTCACCCACCGGGTCAGAAAGAGCGCGGGCGTGGTTTGGCTCAGGTCCTCGGGAGAAAAGTTGGTGCGGCCGAAGAAGTCGCGGATGTGGTCCAGCGCCATGATTAGGATGACCAAGCCCCGCAAAATATCGATGGAAAACAAACGCTTGGCTGCGGAACGCGCCGCCTCCCGACCGGCCCGTTCCACATCGGCCCTTGCGAAATATGCAGACCACTTTACCGCCATCACGCTCACGCCTCCCACGATAGGGTAACCCTTGCCGAACACATCCGGGTTCTCGTCTGTATAAGATAAGCCTCCGGCGATGCAATAACCTGATGGAGTTGTGGGGATTCGATGAGGATTTTCTTGGGCGGACCCCCTCCTATCAAACCCACGGCCCGGACTCGCGTATGTGATAGAGAAAGCACAAACAGTTGACCATTATCCCCGCCAAGACAAATTTCACGCGTCTCGCGGGGTGGGAGCGGGGAAAAGTGCAGCAACGACTCGCGGAATTTCGAGTGGGACCTTGGATGGCGGAACCCTCGCGGAACCGATTAATCCGAGGGGAGGCAGCGGTTTTTCTGGAGCCCCGCGTCATGGACCTGCTGGTCTATTTCGCCAGCCGTCCGGGCCGCGTCATTTCCCGCGAAACCATTCTCGCAGAGGTTTGGAGCGGGCAACTGGTGGCCGACAATACGCTCAATTGGTCCGTGGCCCAGTTGCGCAAGGCCCTGGGTTGCGCCGCGCGCCGTCCCACCTTTATTGAAACCGTGCCCAAACGCGGTTATCGGCTGATCGCCGAGGTTGTGGGATTGGGCGGCGAACCGCCAATTTCTCCAACCTCTCAACCCGACCGGGGACGGCAAAAGAAGGCCGCCCCTCGATTCCCTTACCCGTGGTTTCCCACCCGTCCGCTGTTTTGGAGCGCGGGGACGCTCCTGCTTACAATCGCGGTATTCGGGCTTTTCCGCATCATTTTCGAGGGGACGGCGCCAACCAGCCCAAACCAAGCGCCAGCCTTAGAAGTGTTGGATTCTCAATTGAAGCAATTCGCGGCTCCGGCGGCAACACACCCGCCGGGAAACCTCTCCGCTCATGACCTCTATCTGCTTGGGCGGCATCATATGAGCCGCAGGGGCGACGACTCCCTGAAAAAGGCGATCGCCTTTTTTCAAATGGCCATCGACCGGGACGCGAACTTTCCTCTCGGCTACGCGGGACTCTCCAATGCTTACGGGCTCATGGCGGTTTGGGGCAACCTCTCCTTCGCGGAGGTCGCGGCCCCGCGCCGGGAAGCCGTACAAAAAGCGCTGGCCTTGGACAACCAGTCGGCCGAGGCCTATATCGCTCTCGGCGGCCTCCACTATCATCACGGCCGCTATGAACACGCGGTCCAGGCATTTCGACGCGGCCTCGATCTGGACCCCGACCATGTCACCGGACACCAGTGGCTCGGAGACGCACAGCGCGCCTTGGGTTTCTACCGCGAGGCGGGCGAATCTCACCGGCGCGCCCGCGAACTGGAGCCCCTCTCCCCGATTGTCAATCTTGATCTGGGAAGCAGTCTCCACCTTTTGGGTTTTCACGATCGGGGTTTGGGCTACATGGAAGAGGCGGTTGCCTTAGATACCGATTTTGCCGCGGCCTATCAGCACATCGGCAGGGTTCACCGTGATTTGGGCCGCTTGGATCAAGCCGTCTTCTGGCTGCGGCGCACCCATGAGCTGGAGCCCGAGCGCGTGGAGCCGCTTTTATGGTTGGGAGAAATCTACCTCGACCTGGGTCAAAAACAACAAGTCAGGTCCTGCCTGAACAAGCTGGAATCCATCGAACCTCAAAATAGCCGCACAAGCTTTTTTCGCTATCGGTACCTGGTTGAGGTAGGCCAAGTCACCCGCGCTCGAAACGCCGCATCGCAAGCCGCCGAAGAGCTTGGCGATCCCGGCTCGTTGCTGGAGCTCGCCTACTTGGAGTACCTGGCCGGGAATTACGGGGCGGCATTGGATCATTATCGAAACGTTGATGGGCAGGCCTACCTGGAGCCCTCCGCGCCCGTCCGCATGTGCAACTGGCGCAATATGCTGCGCGTGGGGTTCCTTTACACGCAAAACCACGAACGCGAAAAGGGGCGCCTTTTACTCCGGAAGATCGCCGCCTTTGCCGAGAAAAATGAGCAAGCCGGTTACCGCCTTCCCTATGCCTCCTATATGCGGGCTTCGCTCGCCTCGGTTCATGGTGATGCGGAATCGGCCTGTCTCGCCTTGCGGGAAGCGATTTCCGGCGGGTGGCGCGGTTGGTGGTCGCTCAGGCACGAGGCCTACTGGAACCCCATTCGCGACGACTCCTGCTTTGCGCAAATTCTCCTAGATTCGAAGGCATACAAGCAAGCCGCGATTTCCTCCGCGGGCTCGCTTTGAGGCAAAGAGCATTTATCGATGTAGTTGCATCTCCCAGGAAATCGAAAAACCAAGCCGCCTTGGGACGCGGACCCAACCACATGCAACCGCGACCCCGCCCTGGTTTTTCCCCGTCGAGGAAAGAGGCCGGCCACCACACTGAGCCAAGGGTAATATTGGAATCCCATAAAAATAGGGATTTCACCACTCGCGGGCAATGCTACACTTGCGCAATGGGACGGGTTGTTTAGGCGAGGGTTTCCCGACACCTCAGGGGTCCAAACGCCGCCGGCGAAAACAATGGGAGCCATTCTCCAACGCTTGTGCCCGCCTCCCGATGGCTCCACTCCACTCTTTGAGGATGTTTTTCTTGTCACCCCAATCTCCGTATAAGCATTGTTTGGATTCCCCCGCTGAGAATCTACTTCCCCGCACCTGCCGAATTTCAGGATGGTACCTGCCGCCATTGGAACACCCCACCCGATTGGCCCTGCATCTGAACGGGACGCCCTATGTCAGCCTGCAATTCGGCACGGCGCGTCCGGATGTGGCCACGGCTTACCCAAGATTCCCCGCGGCGCCCCAAAGCGGGTTCTTCGGCGACCTTTGGGTTCCCGAGGAAGCGGCCGCTCGCGGACGGGTGGAAATCTCCATCTGGGACCACGGCTTTGCCACGCCCCATCTGATTGTCAAAAGGAAATTGGCGCTTGAGAAAGACGCGGCATCCCCTTGGCGGAATCGGGATTTCGATCTTTTGGGGCTGCTTCGGTGCCCCGGGTGCCACGGCGAGATTCAGGCCGGGAAAGAAACCTGGTCCTGCACCAGCTGCAACCGCGAGGGCCTCACGCGGGGTCCCGCCTATTTTTTCCATGAAAATGGCGAGCTTCCCTACCAGGAAGTCACGGAAAAAACCCAAACCGCGCCCTATGGCAAGGGCGCCTTGGCGCTACTTGAAAGGGTTGGAAACGGCCTGGTTCTGGATTTTGGCGCGGGCAACTCGCCGGACTCCGCCCTGCGCCCCAGAACCTGTTATTTGGACATCAAACAATACGCGCATACCGATGTCATCTCTTCAGGGAAAAAGATCCCCTTTCGCGACAACAGCTTCGACGGCATCATCAGCCAAAGCGTGTTCGAGCATGTTCCCGACCCCTTTTTCAGCGCGCGCGAGCTCTATCGAGTACTCAAACCGGGCGGCGAAATTTTTGTGGACACCGCCTTTATGCAACCCTTCCACGCCGGACCCAGCCACTA
>JBGTRP010000033.1:0-18576 GCA_041940685.1 Acanthopleuribacteraceae bacterium | reverse complement strand
ACGCGGCGCGGGCCACTCAAGCCGGAGAGGCCGGCTCGACCCTGCTCTATTTGCCGCATGTGGCGCGCGACACCGTCAGCTTTTGGACCGGCTATTCCTTGGCCAATCTCAATGACACGGCCACGGAGGTGCGAATGACTGGCATCGGGCAGAACCGGGCCACCGCGGGCGAGGAAAGCTTCACCATCGGTCCGGGTCAGAACGATATCGGCCTGATCGGCGTGGATCGGCTGGCCGGTGAGGATGGAATTTCCTGGGTGCGCATCGAGAGCACGCGGCCCATCGCGGGCCTGGAGCTGATCGGCGACAACCACCCCTCGCGGCTCAACTTTTCCGGGTTCCTTCTACCCTCCGCGGGTAAACCCTTGCTCAGCTTTCCGGTACTGCGCGCTGACAGCCGTTACTGGTCGGGATTGAGCTTCCTCAATGTGGGGGAAGAAGCCGCTTACGGAACCCTTACCTTTTACGGGTTGCAGGGTCAGGTTTTCCAAAAAGAAAGTATCTTGTTAAACCCGGGTGAGAAGGAGCTGTTCCTCGCCCCGCCAGGCGTGAGCCACGCGGTCTATGAGGGTCACGACCTGCTCGCTTTCTGCCTGATCGGTGAAAACGGCGGCGGCCAAATCGCGGGATATTTGGGCCGCTAAGGTCAGGCGCACACGGGCAACCGCTGGTAACGGCGCTTTCCCTTAACAGCGATGCCGTCACCGATATTCCAGTTTAAAATTTGGGTTGCGCAACCGGGCGTCAATTCCCGTTCCAACTTGGCTACCAGCCGTTCCTCTTCCACTCCGCCGTTTTCCCCCAAATTGGCCCACCAGTGGGCGTAAGGCATAAAGTGGCGCACCTCCATGATGTTGCACAGATCGGCAACGCCCCGCGGCCCCAGCGTAATGCAGTCTTGCTTGTATCGGTCGAAATGCGCCATTTGCTCCGAGGTAAGGGTCAGCCAATAGCGGCCATCGCCGAGAATGTAGGTCGGGTGAAAGATATTGAATTCCCTCAAATTGCTGAATAAAAAATCGACTGGCCCGAATTGCTGACGAACATGGGTCGCCACTTCCTGCATGGAACCATGTACATCGCTCCCGCTGTCAATGGCGATAAATGCATTGTAGGCCGGGGAGCGAATAAAGTAGGTGTTGCCCCAGTTGCGCAACTCCGGGTCGCGATGCCCCTCCCGGAGCATGGGCTGCTCGCCATAAAAGGGCAAGACATGAACCTCCAGGTCGCCCACCCGGAAGGGGGGGTCGTACCATCTTGGCGCATAAATTCGGGTAAAGCCTAATTTCCGCAACAGGTTCACCATGTCTTCGCATATTAAGGTAGCCCGCGGAACGCGGGGGACGATAATGGGCGTATCGAGGGGGAACATCAGCAATGAAGGCCAGTTGAAGTGGTCGCCATGATTATGGGAAATTAAGATGCAGTCAACTTTGCCCTCAAGATCTTCCCTACGGACAGTGCGTAATCCCGGGGGTTCGTATTTCGAATGGAAATGGGGGTCCGCTATCACACCCGCCTCGGGCGTCCGCAATAGCAGACCCGCGTGCTGGAGCCGATACACGCCGTAATCCTCCGCGAACCGAGGTTGGGGGTGAGCGGGTGGTTTCAGGCTCAGAAAGCCGTTTTCCAACAAGGCGTCGGGCGTATCCCCGAGCGAGGGACCCAACTTAAACTTCAGTTCCTCCAGGGTGCAGCGCCCTCCGCCGCATTCGAGGAGCATGGTCTGCAGGCCATCGAGCAGGGAATCCCCGTACTTGGCGATATTGAATACCTTCCTGCCCCCTGATCGGGCCAAAAAGTAGGTTAAAAGAATGGGGTTTTCTTCCAAATAGAGATACTCATCCTTGAGGCGAAAATCTTTGGAGGGACGCTTCAGATCAATATGAAACATTTCCGCAACCGCGGGGTATTTGCCAACGGCGGCGCGAACCAGCCGCTCGAACTGAACGGGAGTTTCCGCCCGCCAGATGAACTCCAAAAATGGGCGGATTCCCGACATGATTTTTTGGCTCGCCTGAATGGGATGGATGTGGCAGTCATGGCCGAAATGCAGGGTTTGCGTCATGGGATCTGGTTCCTCCATACCGGCGGCTCCAAGGCCAAAACGGAAGGCACGACCTCAGGCTTGGCCAGGCGCAGCAAACCATGGCCAATTCCGGACAAGCCGGTCATCAGACCGGGAGTTTCCACTCCCAGGGGCACGCCGCCTTTCCAGCCATCGCGTCGGATATTTGCCAGAATCATGGCCGCTACACGGTAGGTTTTTTGTAATAGGGCTGAATCATTGAGGACCTGTCCAGCTTGTAGGAGAAGCTCAAGGTTGCCCAGGTCGCCGTGACACAGGCTGTGATTGAGGCCGAAGCCCGCGCGCATGGTGTGATCGACCGCCTTCATCAGGTCCGACCGGATTCGCGGTTCATCCAAATGGACCAGCATTTTCGCCCGGGCCAACCCGATTCCCGGCGCGCCGTGACACCAGGCGGTCATGAACTGAGGTTGACCCGATTCATCCGTGGGTTGTCCTTTTTTTTCACGCAAGTCCAACCAATTTCCCGCCTTTTCGGAATACAGGCCGCTCTCATAATCCAGAGCGGCCATGGCCGCATCCCGATAGCGCGGCTCTCCGGTTACGGCGGCAAGCTCGGCCAAGGCGTAGGCAATTCCCGAACCGCCATGAGAGAATCCGGCCAGGGGCGCGCCGCCACCGTTTTCCCAACCCAGGCCCTGGTCCATTTTCTTGGCTCTGTCCAGCAGGCTGTCCCCACAGAGACGGCCGAGGGCGAGCAATTCTTCATCGGGGGTCAACCGGTGCAACCCAAGCATCGGTAGTAGGATGCCGGCCCATCCGTCGATGATGTCATCGCGATCCATCCATTCGCGTTCGAGTCGAATAGTTTTTACCAGGGAATTTGCCCGCTCGAGCAGCCGGTTTTCCCCCCAAAGGGCCCCCAGATGGGTAAACAGGTACACCAATCCGCCCACGCCCGAAATTCCCCTGCTCTTGATTTCAATGTACTTGTCGTCTTTGAGGATCATATCCTCTACCGCCGCCAGCCCCTTCTCAGCAAGCCCGCGAAAATGCTCCCCCCGCTTACATTGGGCCAAATAGGCCAAAAAAAGGACCACGCCGGGCAAACCGTTGTAAAGGTCCCAGCGCAAGGGCGTCAGGCTCCAAAACCTTTCCGAAATCAGGGCCACGCCCGCCCAGGAGATTTGGTCTTCACCCTCGAAAGCAAGACTTCTAAGCCGCTCGCCCAGGACTAGTGCCATGTCCATCAGTTCCTGGGCGTTCGCACCCTCCGTAACGGGTTTGGGTTGGTAACTGCCCCAGGGATGGTGCCCTTGATCCATGATAAAGGCGGTAAGCGAACCCCGGATCAACCATCGTTGCAATTCGAGATCCCGGTCCCCCATGGCCTCGATCTTGCCCCGCACGGTATCCATGGGAGATTCTCCCAAAAGGTTTTCCAGCCGCACGCCCGAGACCGTCCAAACATGTCTTTCATCCGGATGTACTTGAAAAAAGGGAATATCCCCATGGAGAATATCCCTTTTTTCATGAGGGACCACCCGGGCCAAGGGCGAATATTGGGGTACGCCTCCCCAAAGCCGATCCGTATAGCGGTCACGCTCCAAGGCATCGCCCAGGAAATGGGGATGATAGCTCTGGCGAATGACCTTTTCATAGTAAAGCGTTCCGCGAAAAACCACCCTTGTGAAACAGGGTCCAAAAGGAACGAGCGGGCCATGACCCGCCAGGAACTCTTCTCGATGAGACAAAATAAGGCGGTACGTATGGGCAAAGGCGGCCTCAATTTCATCGCTGAAATCCACGGCCCCCATTCTTTCCCCCCCACACACCGGGGCATTGGGTCTCTGGATCATGGGAATGCGCTTAAACACGACCCGCATGGTGTCCTTGCCCAAATCCTCCCAGCGAATGACGGGGATGGGCGACATTTGCGCCCGTGTGTTCATGCCGCTGCCGTCGTAGGGATTTTCCAACTCTTCCCGAAAGCCGATTTGAGGCAACAAACCAATGCGCAACACGGAGAAAGCCATGTTGAATCCGGCTTGGGAGCGGATATCCCCGTCGAGGTCCTCGGCCATTCTTGGTTGGAACAACGACTCCAGGTCGATTAAAACCGGATGCTCGCCGGCCGCTATCAAATTTTCGCCATGAAAGTCGTTGGCGTCCAAGGCATATAAAACTGCCAGGTAGGCGCCCTGGCGTTGATAAAAACGCCGCACCTGAACTTCGTCGCGGCATGACTCGGCGGCCACATGCTCCACCCAGCCGTGACTGTCCTTGTCTAAAACCTTCAGAATCCGAAAAGGCGGATGATCTCCCCTCTCGTTCAACCAAAGCAGCAGCTTTTGGAATTGGGTATCCACCGCCAAGGAACGCGGCTTGTAAATGAGCTTTTGCCCCTTCTCGAACTCCAGACCGACCACGGTTTTGCCGTGATTGTGGCTGTCTCCCATTTGGGCCCGGATCTCGCTCAGCACACCAGGATGCTCCGCTTTGAAGAAAGTCCCGGTAATTTCCTGCCAATCCTCATGCAAGCGGTTAAAAAGCTCCAGTCCATTTTCAACCCAAAATCCAGTAACCTCGACCAGGCACCTCGTGAGAACCGGGTACTCAATCATCAGCGCCAGCCGCATCTGTGGGTCGTTGAGACGTTGGATAAAAAACGCGAAGCGGTCCTCCGGAGTGCTTCCCTCCAGCCGCTTTTGCACGCGCGCCACATTCAATTCCAAAACCATCGTCCGATTGACAAGATCCACCAATTTGCCGATGAAAGCATTGAGCCAAGCCTTGATGAAAGCATCATGGGAAATGACGGGCCCCGAAGGCTCGGTCCGATTCTCGAAACCAGCTTCCAGCCGGGAAATCCCGTCGACCAGCAGGGGCTTGATCCAATTGAGGAACCCGACCAAGGGGCTGGTTTTGGAGGCCAAATAGGCGTCCAAATCGAAGCGGACCTGTTGCTCAGGAGCTTCCAAAATGCGTTGCAGGCAAAGAAGCCACGGGGGTGGGTGAGGAAATCTTTGTTGTAGCGACTCGGAGGATTCTCCCAACAACTCGAAACATTGTTCCCGACTCAACCCATCCGCGGCCAGCCGCAACTCCAACAGTTTCGCATCATCAAAAGGCTTTTTGCTCCAAGCCGCCCACCGCTCCTCCGCCATTGTCCGGTCCACTTTTTTTTCTCTTTCAATGGCGGTGGATCTTTCCGCCACATACTGGGATCGCCACCACTCCGGCATTTCAAATACCGCACCGTCCCAACGGCGGTCCTTCATTTCCATTCAATCCCTCCAAGGCCGTCGATTGACTGGCGCGCCTTCCCCGTGGCAAGGCAAAACTGGATTTTGTAAAAGTGAGTGGAGATCATTGCGGAAATTCCTAACTCGGGTCCATCCAGAAACAGAAAAAATCGACACAGAGGACAGGAAGACAAGACAAAAGAATTTGTGTTAAATCTATACAATTAAAAAGCTTATGTATTTTACCTTCCTGTGACCCCGTGTTCTTTGTGGTTCAAAAAATGTGTTTCTGGGCAGGCTCTCAAGACACTGAGCTCCCGCAGCATCCGGTGGTCGGTTGCTGACCCGCGCAGGTTCCCGTACACTCCGTGGCGCCACAACAGCCATCCGTACACAGGTGCTCGGTCGCGAATGCGGCCCCCCCGGTCACGCCCTCCAGGTCGTCGTCGTCCAGGTTAATCTCGCCGGCGGGATTCCCTTCTTTGCCGTCGTCCTCCCGCGACTTCCAAGATTGGATCCGTTCTTCCTTATCATTTTTTTTCACCATAACCTCCTCGGCGTGCTTTACCCATTACTGGCCTTTTTTTCCATGGGCGGCCTCAACCCGCATCACCCTGTTCGGGTTCAGAACCCAAAACAGGGTCCTAAGTGAAAAAGCGCCATTCGCACGCAAAACCTGTCCATTCAATGAAGTTAAGAGTTTCAATTGGGCGGGAGGTTTTCCCCTCCCGCCCATGGGATTACTTTAGGGAAAGTTCCCACTTCCCCGTATGGGTTACTCGATCGCAGTACCACAGCAACCGCTGGTCGGCGTTGGGCCGGCACAGGTCCCCGTACCCTCGGTGCTGCCGCAGCATCCGCTGGTGTCATTGCGTTCAGTGGCAAGGGCGAGGCCGCCAGCAACGCCTTCCAGCTCATCGTCGTCTAAGTTGACGCTGCCGGCGGGGTTTTCTTCCTTGGCCTCGCGGCCATCTCCTTTTTTCCAAGTTTCAACTTTTTCCTTTTCGTCTTTTTTCATTTTTTCCTCCATGGGAATCTCTTTATGAGTAGCGGGTGTTCCCGCTTTCCAGGACTTGTTGAGAATCACTGGACAACGGGTCCGGATCCTTATGGTTTAGAAGCGCAAACCTATTATTACTGTTGCCCTGCATCAGGAGAAAACGCCCGAAAACAAACAGCAACGGCCAATCAACCCCTACATTTTCTGGTTGATCTAATAGGGAAACGGGCGATCCGGGCATTCCAAAGTTTCGACAATTCCGCATTGCTGGCCAAATCGCCGCTAGGTTGAAAGCAACAGCTCCAGAAACGCACGAAACCATGGCAAAGCTCGGATAGCTTCTAAACCATTACACAATTAAATAAATTTGGCCTAACATATACTCTACATCAAAATCCAAAATTATTCAAGAATATAAATTAGAATTTATGACCAAAATCGCACCAGCTTTTATTAAACCCTGTTTCTCATTGAAAACCAGATTGTTACATTTAACGAACGGCCGCTAATTAATCAGGAAAGAACCTGATCGCCCCGCGGCCCCCGCTCTCCCATTCCAAGCCCGGAGGCACGGCGCCCCAAATCAACCCCCAAACCGGGTCCTTGGCGACCGAGACCGTTCTAAGGCCCGCCAAAAGCCGGGCCTACCCGTTGAAAGCTTTCTAAAAACGCCTGCAAAAGCTCTGGTCTTTCGCGCATGAGAGCCAGCGCCCGCGCCTGATCGGGCGCGCGCTGAACCTGGCTTTCAGCCAGTTTTGTCCAACGTTGCCAGGTATCCTCCGCCGTGTGAGTGCGCGGCTCAGGGCACGGGAGGCGTTGGCCTAGTAACAAAATATCGATACCCTCCGCGCCCCAGAGCGGATCGGGATAATCGAAGGCCGACCGCAAGGCCCGGTTACAGGAAAGGGGCCCCTCTTGGACAAAGGCGTCGATCAGCTCCTGAAAGGCGGAGACATCCGCCTCCGCCCGACATGCGCGCCAAAAGGGCGTGTCCTGAAAGGTATTGAATTTGTAGTGAATGGCCAGAAACCAACGCAGGTAATCCCACCAGCCGTTGACCTTGCGGTTGAGAAGGGCGCGCGTGGCGGGCCGAGCCCCGCCCGAGGCCAGCGCCCCGGACAAAAGACCAATCTGACGAATGAGCATGTGCAACGCGGTCGATTCGAGCGGCTCCACGAATCCATAGGCATTGCCCAGCGCCACCACGTTGCCTTTCCAGAAATGCGCGCGCCTTCCGGGCCGGAAACGCAGCCCGCGCACCGATCCCAGGCCGGGAATCTTGCGGCGCATTTCCGCCTCCGCCGCATCTTCATCCAAAAAGCGGCTACAGTAGACATAACCCCGGTGATCTTCCTCCACCTGCGGGGTGTTCCAACACCAGCCCGCGTCCATGGCCTCCGCATGGGTGTAGGGTTGAATGACGCCGCCATGCGGCGCCGCAGCGATCAGCGCGCGATCGGTCAGCAGGCTGGAGCGAAACGCCACGAAGGCGGAACCCAATGCCTTTCCCATGAGTAATGACTCAAACCCCGAACAATCCAGGTAGAGGTCGAAGGCCAGCTTCCTGCCATCCTCGGCGATTAAATTCGCGATTTGTTCATCGTCGGGGCTTTTCCTGATCTCGGAAATGACCGTATCGATCCGCCGGACGCCGCGCTCGGCCGCCTTTTTTTGTAAATAAGCCACAAATCGGCGGTTCTCCAAATGGTACGCGGTCTCCACGCCCAACCCCGGTCCGTCGCTCCCGCCGCTTTCCAGGGGCAGCTTGCCTGCCGTCATCATCATCGACCGCCGCGAACAGCGCCCCACATGCCCGTCAAAACGCCAGGGCTCCAGCACATGCACCCGGCCGAAAGGGTAATTGAAAACCGCCTCGGGACCCGGCCCCCAGGTAAAGCGGATTCCCAATTTGAAAGTGGGTCTGACCCGCTCAAAGAGCTCGTGAATGTCCAGCCCTAGATCCAGATGGAGAAACTGGGGCATGAGCGGCGTGGTGGCCTCCCCCACTCCGATGATGGGCAGCCTACTCGACT
Organism: Acanthopleuribacteraceae bacterium; assembly: GCA_041940685.1. Classification (GTDB taxonomy): domain Bacteria; phylum Acidobacteriota; class Holophagae; order Acanthopleuribacterales; family Acanthopleuribacteraceae; genus JBGTRP01. The sequence continues at coordinate 10,269 of JBGTRP010000033.1, read as the reverse complement.
CGATCAGGCTGATCTCCAGATTGGGATTTTTCTTGCGCAGGGCCAAGGCGCTGAGGTAACCGGCCGTCCCGCCGCCCAAGATTCCCACGGTCCGAACCGCGGGGCTTCGATCTTCGGAAAAAGAGATCGATGGCCGCCGCTCCCACGCGTCCATCCATTCGCGCTGCGCTTGCCGTATGGCGGCCTCCAGACATGACCGCCGCGCCTCGACGCCCGGTCCCGAGCAATGGGGGCAGTCCGGGTTTCTTTGGACGGAATAGCGCCGGACTCCCTGGGGGGCATATATTTCCGCCGCGAACAGCAATTGGGGACGACCGCTTCGCCCCAGCAATGCGGCCGCCTCGCTGACGACCCTCTCCACCACGGAATCGCGGACCCGGGGCTCGGGACTCCGCCCGGTCACGAGGTTTCCGATACTTTCCGACAGGAGTTTGGCGGGAAGCCTCAACGCGCGAAAGTTGGTGATTTGATGGCAGAACCAACAGGGCGTTTCACCGGGCAGGACCGAGGGTCCCACGCGCAAACCATCGGCATCAAGCGTGAGAAAAAGTGCCGCAACTCCTCCTTTGAGACATGTGTGCTGAAGCGCCGCCAAGCGTCGATAATCCATGCGTTCCGGCGCGGCCAAAAGCAAACGGATGGAGCCGCCCAGCCGCAAATCCGATGAGGATTCCCATTCCCTTTCCAACCTACAGGCAACCCCATATTGCCGCATCGCGGCGGCAATTGTCTCGGCAAGCATCCCCGATCCCATGACGAGAACCTCGGCTTCGCCACCCGGATTGGAGGGCGCCTCCCGTTGCGGGCCTCTCTCCTGAGTGGGCCGCGCCCGGGCGTCGGAAACGGCCTCCAACAATTCCCCCCAGATGCCGTCCAAAAGGCGCGTAAAGGCGCTCTCTCCGAGGTCCGCCTCAAGCGTTTCGCGAATTTGGCCAAGGTCCCGACGGCCATCCACCGCGTCCAGCAACCGCCTCAGCGGCGCCTCGTCCACGCCACCCAATAGACCGATGCCGCGATCGCTCCGAATCAGGAGATGGCGTGCCGGCAGAGGGGCCCACTGTACGTCCGTTTTCATCCGGGGTATATCGCTGTCGCGCCATTTCCGCGTCATGGGGCTCGCTTCAACCTCCGGACCGAAACAATGGGCCCTGATAAAGCCCTCTCAGCCGAGCATTGCTTGGTCACCACATTGGAGAAAGAGCATCCAAGATCCATCCTCGGCTCCTCGGTCAAGATGCGGCGCGCTCGCCCAAAAGCTCATGCAGCCGCCGATTATGGGTGCCGCGCCAATACACATGGTCGCAACCCACGCATCGGGTAAAGCTTTCGAAGGAGCGGCGGACCTTCTCCGGCAGGAGATGGACAATTTTCTCCTTGGCGATGGGGACGATGTGGTGATTGCAATGGACACAACGCGAGTATGGTCTGCATTCATCCCGCAACTCAAAGTGGTCGAGCACCTCACGCAACTGCTTGAGCGGATCGCGGGTGCGGGGCCAATAGCCGAAAGCGACCACCGAACGCTTGAGCAACCCGATATCCCGGCTGACCAGGATGCGCCCGCTCTTCTCTGCCAGGGCGGAAAGTGCGGCGTCGCCCAAATCGCGACCACTGTACAGCGTGTCAAAACCTAATAGCCGCAGGTAGCGCGCCAGGGCGCCCAGATGTACATCGAGAATAAACCGGGCCGGCTCTTCAGCCCGCATGGGAAAACAGGAGGGCCGTACGCCCACGACGCCATGGCGATGGGGAAAAACCTCCACGAACGCGTCCTCGCGCAGGCGTTCGGAAAATTCCGCGGGCTCCCCCCGCAACAGAATTAAGCCCACTTCCGGATGGGGTACGCGCAAGGCCTCGATCGCGTTTTTCACCGATGGCTTTTGGGAGTAGGCATAAGCGCGCGTTCGGTGGCGGTCAGACCGGGCAATAAAGTCATTGAGCTTGCCGTGAAAACGGAAAAAGGCGTATTTGGTCATCATCCCGCGACCCGCGGTCCAGGCTCCATTATGACCTCCAGCCCTTGCCAACCGATATCATGGCGACTCTTTTAACGCTTCAATTTTGCTGAGAACCAATGGCGTTGCGGTGAGCCGGGCGTTAGCGGGAACCTCCATTATCACGCCGCTGAACAGCACCCGCAACCCATCCACGCGAAAGTCAGAGGGCAGCGGCGCGGCATAACGGTTGCCCGGATCCTTATCGGGAATAATGACGTATTGGTCCTCCGCGATCAGACGCACGGTTCCCCTTTCATTCTCAACCCGGCGACCGCCCTGCGCCAAGGCCGTCCAAACCAGCATCGGGATCAACAACAAAAAAGCCCGATAACCCGCCCAAATCATGATTCGCTCCCGCTAGCCATGAGGAAAGAAGCACTGGACTTAGGACATTCCACGCATCCGCGACCTCTTCCGTAAAACTTCCCCGAGACTCCGACATAGTATAGCTCAGTGACGCTGGGCGAGCCAAACCAGGAAGCCGGGTTGGGGAACCGCGGGGACGCCGGATTGACCTCGTGGGCGCGGCAGGATGAACAGGCAATCGGCGGATGGTCAGGCCACTTTCGCGCCGGACCGCGCGGGACCCAAGAGTACGCCCAAAAAAAAGCCATCATACCCGCCATCGCCCTCAGCGGCAGGCAGCGGGCGAATGGGGAACGAATAAACGCTCAAATTCAACCCTAAAGCTACCGCCCATGGACCGTTAATCAAAAATTAATTCTCGCCTACTAAGCTCATAGCCAAGGAGGAATTGCTAAAAATGACGAATCGCCTTTTTCAACCGCTCAATTCTTTTTTCGATCGTATTTATGTGCTTACGCTCCAAAGAGCAAAGGAGCGGCAAAGCTATATGCAGGAAGCTTTAAAAGGGCTGAACTTTCATTTTTTTCAGGGTATCGATGGCCGTAACCTGCGCATGGAGAATTTGATCCGCTCGGGCCTCTTTGACCGCCAGAGCTTCATGGCGATCAAACGCGGGAACCGCGAGATGAGCGTGGGCGAGGTTGCCTGCGCGCTATCGCATCGGGCCATTTATGAGGATGCGGTCCAAAACGGATATGGCAAGATCTTGATTTTAGAGGATGATGCGCGACCCATCCGAGCCCAGATCCTGAATTCTGAGCGCTGGCTTCAGGAATTGCCCTCCGACTGGCAACTTTTCATGTTGGGCTATACGGCTGAAAAGAAACCCGGCCTCTACCACTGGTTACAGCAACGGGTGTACCTGATGTACCACAAACGAAAATGGTTCAATTGGGACAAGGTGAGCGAGGCCTGGATTCGCCAAAGCTGTCTGCGGCCGCACAATGGTTTTTATTGGGAATTGGGTAAAATTGTGGGGGGACACGCCTACGCCCTGACCCTCGAAACGGCCAAGCGATTTCTGCGCTATCAAACGCCGATCAAGTTACAGGCGGATCGCGTATTTTATCATTTTAAGGTTGAAAAGGGCCTGAAGGCCTACCTTCCCAAACAACGGCTGTTCGGCTTATCCGAACAGAGCCATTTTTCCTATATCGGCTACGACAGTGTGCGCGGTTTGGACGGGCTGGCAAAAAAATATCTGAATCCGACCAGGTTATGGGAAAAGGAAGAGAAGCGGAAACAAGCCGCTCTGAAATCGACAGGCGCCTATGCACGGGAAACCGGCGGCCACGGCTCCAGCCGCCGTCCCAATGCTACTCCTCTTCCCCGGAAGGCGTCCGGCTGACGACCAGGGCCACCTGGTTCTTGGGGCAGCGGAGGAGCGTGATTTCTCCCCGCTTGGCATCGTAGGCGCAGACATAAGCCCAATCGGGGCTGGAAGCCACCCAGCGGCGCAGCGCTTCCCATGAAAGCTCGCCGCGAACCTCATTGCCGAATTCATCCAACACCAGTGGGTCGTGGTGGGTGGCGGGCTCACGGGTCCAGCGATCAAACACCAGCCACCCCTCTGGATGGACCCACATGCTCCGAATGATGGGGAAATACTCCGGATAATTGGTCTTGAATTTGATTTCAGGCATCATGGCCTTGACCTGGTTGAGACGCACATCGGCCCAATCGGGATTGAATTCCAGGGTGGGTTCCTGGCGGGTGATCTCGCGAATCACCTTTCTCGCCTTGGGGTCGATGACCCGAACCCGGAACCCCGAGGCATCGGCCACGTAGACCCGCGTACCCTCGCGGTTGACCGCGATATGCGGGGTGGCGGAAACCGGAGAGTAGACCGAGGTCACGCCGTCATTGGAAAAGGTGCCCTTGGCGCCGCGGCCCACTACGGAAAAAAGCGTCAACGGGTTTTGGAAACGCGCATCCGACCACCAGACCCGCGCGGCGGCATCGGCATCGTATTGGAACTGGTTCCAATCGCCGTACACCCAACCGTCGCGGACCACAACCGCGTCCAGCTTGCGCTCCGCGAGACGAATCCGTTCCATAAAGCTCCCATCCGCCCGGTACAGGCTCACCGCGGCCGCCATAATATCCAGCACATAAAGCGTTTCATCCTGAAAAAAAAGGCGGAAGGGCATCTGCAATTCGCCGGGACCCTTGCCCTTTCCCGCGAAGGTTTTCAACAACGCCCCACCGGCGTTGTAACGCTTGATAAGGACCTCGTCTCTCAGCAGAAGGTAGATATCTCCATTGGGAGCGGTAACCACCCCCGCCGGGTCAAAGGGCCGCAAGGCGCCGGTATCGTCCAGACGCCAGCTATCCTCGCCGCCGAGCAAGGACAAACAAAGGAAAAAAAACATAACGCACTCCTTTTCGAATTTTCTTCACCATGGGCAGACTTGGGGCGCGGCTCCGCCGGGGCCGCGCTGAGATGCGCTTCCTCCCTGGGAATTCCCGGACCCGGAGAACGCGGAACTTTCAGAAATCGATTCGGGTTCGGTCAGTGCTCGTGATGGTGGGTGCCGGTTACCGTAAAAATGGCGCGCTCGTCCTGACCCTCGAACGGCGTGGCGCGCACCTCCAGGGTAAGGATGAACAAGATGTCATTTTGCCGTGAATCGATTTTAGAATGCCCCAGTACGGCGGCTCCGCCATCGTGGACGCCCACGGTGGTGTGCAGCTTGGGCACCTGTTTCACCATAAAGCGGAAATCGTTGAGCGAAAGAAAGCGCTCGCTCTGGTTGTAAAGCAGTTTGAAGGAAATATTGGTGTCTTCGGCCAGGGACCACCAGCGTTCGGGAATATCGAGAAAGCGGTCCATATCGCCCTGGGCGCGCACCAGCCAGGTGATGCGGTCGACGGGGCGAAAGTGGGTATAACCCAACAGCCGGCCCACCTGGTCCAAGGCGCGATCCACGAGTTCCGGCCGTGACTCCGGCTCAGTTTCTACCCGCTCATGACCGCCCTCGAACACATGGATCTCCATGCGAAAGTAGTCCGTTGCGCCCACGGGTTCCTGACCCATGGCGGCTTGGAGGCCGAAGCAGCAAATTGCTAGGAGAAAAAGGCGAGCGCGAGGCATTTTGCCGTTTCTAGATTCGGCAAGGCCATTTCGTTGCTTGAGGCCAGCGCTGGTTATCCTTCTTTTCTGATCCATATTCCTTCCCAAAATCGAATATTGGCCCTCGAAATCCGCGCGCATCAGGAGCTTTTTTCGAAGGCCCAGTAAATCTTGATGCGGGGATCCTCGGTTTCCAGCACCAGGTGAATGGTTCCGGAGTCCTTGGGCGGCGAGGATTCCACCACCGGGCCGGACCGCGCCGCAACGGGCCCGCTCCCATCGCCGGTAAGAGGAAGAAACAGGGCTGCCAAAAGGATTGCCGCGCCGACGGCGGCCATCCCGATCAGGGCCGGGAGGACCCTGAACCCCTTCCTCCCGGGTGGTCGAGCCGCAAGAAAGGCCTCCCTCAACCTCGCATTGATCGCCCGCCGACGCGGTTCCCGTTGCGGATCCAGGCCGAGCTCTCTCAGGATGCGCATCTCGTTTGCGAGACGGGCCGTTTCCTTTTGCAACGAGGGGTCCTCGGCCATACGCGCCTCGAACCGACGCAATTGCCCCGCGCTGAGGTGGCCATTGAGATAATCGGCGATCCATGCGCTCCGACCCTTCATGACCCCCCTCCAGATTAAAATTTTTGTTCCTCGGCGAAGATGGCTTTCAGCTTCCCGCGACCCTTGTAACACAAGGCCTTCACGGTTCCCCCGGAACAGCCGAGCGCCCCGGCGCATTCGGCGATGCTCAATCCGATCTGATAGACCAGCACCACCGCGGCCCGCTCCCGTGCGGTCAGGGCGCCCAGGTGCTGGTGAAGCCAGTCGAGGCGGCCGTCCGCATCCGACTCGCTTGGAACGGCCCCGCTCCGATCATCGAGGTTCTCCAAAAGCATGGGCTGGCGGCGGCGGTGTCTCAGATGGTCCAGACATTGGCGGACGGTTACCTTTCGCAGCCAGGCGGAGATGGCCGTGGAGGCGCGAAGCCTTCCCAAAGAGCGCAGGAACTTGAGAAAGACCTCCTGATAGACGTCCTCCGCCTCCGCGCGTTGGCCCAGCATGGAATGGGCGATTTGGTAGACCTGTCCGCCGTATTTTCGAACCAGGTTTTCGAAGGCCCGCGGGTCGCCGTCGCGGGCATCGCGCAGCAGTTCTTCGCCCCGCGACCTCGCCGAGTTGTGCATCAATTGACCGCTCAAAACAAACATAACCATTTCCCACGGGTAACCCATACCCGGGTATCGCTTTCTACAACATAGACTTTTGAAACGGGGAAATGGTGTACGCGGGCCGAAAAAAAACCAAATGGACAGGGATCGCAGTATAGCCCGTGCAGAATAGGAGAACCGAAATGATTCCTTCCGGAGAGAAGGAATCCAAGTGAGGGCCCCGGTTCCTTGGCTGGAGCCTGCCCGGAAACGCATTTTTTTGAACGACAAGCACACTAAATCACGCGAAGGAAAAACATTTAAACTATTAAATTACAACTCATTACCATAAATTTATTGGTTTTATCTCTCCCCCTGTGTCCTCGGTGGTAAATTTTCCTGCTCCTAGGTGAGACCTCCCTAAAATCTTTTCGCTTTTTCCTCTCACAACCCAAGGGGCTCAGATCCTAATCCGAGCGATCCCGGAGGGACCGCCCGGAGGTATGGGGACGGTGGCGTTATTCCTCCCCTTCATCCAGGGAATGTTGCCACCACAGGCCCTCGGGTCCGTAGAAACGCATGAGAATCTCGGCAGAATTGCGGTTGAAATCCTCACTCCAGTCGGAGATATTTTCGTCGATGCCCAGCCCAAAAATATTGGCCTTTTGAGCGTGGCAAGAGACATCGCAGGAATTGGGCATGCCGCCCTCCTCCTGGAAGGCCAAGGTTTTCTCCGGTGGAATCGCCTCGAAACTGTGAGAGTGAATATCATAATTGATGGCGGATTTGGCGATCTCGGGATTGTGGCACTTGGTACAGCGGCTCAGACCCATGGAGCGCTCGGGCGCGAAGGGATGCCGCGTATGTGCACTGACGATCTCGGCAATCGCGGACCTGTTACCCTCAAAATCCGCCACCATATCCACCGTGATCTCGCTGAACGGACCATGAGTAGCGTGGCAGGTCAGGCACAGGCTGTTGTTCTCAACCCGGGTGGGCACCGGGATATCGTCTTCGATCAGGACATCCCGGATCAGGTGTTGGTTGCTGGTATGCCCGTGGGAATCGTGGCATTCCACGCATTTGACCGGATGAAAGCGAAACCCGGGCTTGGGAGATTCGAGAAAGTCGAAGTACTGCTGGTGATGCTGCCTTGAATTCACGCCATCCGGCCAGCGACCCGATGCATCGATGAAAAAACTCGCCAACGCGCGTTCTCCGCCGGGCAGGAAGCCCACGCCGTTTTCATCATCATAAGGCCAATCATGGTCGCCGTTGGGTGTTGACTTCGCGCGCATATGACATTGGCCGCAAACCTCGTTGGCTTGCGGCGTATCCAATTTTTCCGGATTGACGATGCGCTCGGGATCGCCCGCGCCAAGGATATGTTGTGAGCCGGGCCCGTGACAGGCCTCGCAACCCACGTTGACGATATCGGTAATCCCGTCATGATCGTAGTCAAAGTAGCCGGGATCGTCCCTCCGGAACAGCGTGGCCGGAAAGGCTCGGTAATTCCACTCCCCATTGGCATCCTGGCCCACGCCGCGAACGCCGGTCGTGTGGCAGCCGATACACTTTTTGGAGTAGGAACGGCCGTTTTCCGCGGCCACTTGCGCGGCTCGCGATTGCGCATTGAATCGAGGTTGGTTGTTGTCGTCATACCATGCTTCCGCGTGGTAGAGCACGTACTCCGAGGTAGCCTCGTTGAACTGAACCGGACTGACGTAATTCTCGGAGGAATAGCCGTCGGTCGTATCGGTCACGGGCACCCGCACCAGGTAGCGTTGTTTCCAATCCCCCGTCCCGCCCTGGGTGCAGACCAGGGGCATGGTCGCTTCCCCGATGCGGATGGCATAGGCGCCATCCTGATAGGAAAGAACCGGGGCATTGGGTTTGTAGGGATCGAAAACCGAGGATATCTGGTTGAAATCGAGGCCTTGGACAAAGTCATCCACGCCGTTGTCGTCGTAGTCGGCCACCACGCCCTTGCCGGGAATGAGTGAATTCTCAACCATGGGGCGCCGCAAGGCTTGCGCGTGTTTGGTATCCCGCCAGGTAGCATAGTCCTGATGACAGGCGATACAGTACTCGGAGCCGACATAGGTCCCTTCCAGCAAAGACTTCATGCTGTAAAGGGTTTGAAGTTGAGCGGTGAGGCCTTCCGCCTTGGCCGCCGCCACCGCCGGGCTGTCCTTAAACGCCCGTTCAGGAGGCGGCCGTTGCGCAATCGCCTGGGAAACAACAAAAGCCAAGAGAAGCGGCAAACATGTTCTCATGACGTCCTCCTTTCATCGGCCCCTTCCCAGCGGCAGGCCTTCGGGCGCCCGGGCCCAAAACCTGCCGCGAGTACGAGCCGGTTAGGGTCATTCTTCAAAGAGTTTGGGTTCTCGATGCGACCCATGTACCGCGGAATGACAAGCGGTACAGGATCGGTATCGGGATTGTGATAGATCGTGGAATGCCGGCGTATCCGCATGGCATTCCAGACAGAGTTGGGTAATATTTGCGCGGGTGAGAAGGAAGGGGTTGCCGGCTCCGTGGGACATGTGGCAACTTCCGCAGCCCTCCACTCGCTCCGGTGGATGGGGAAAGATGAAGGGACCGGCCTTGCCGGGATGGCAAGACACACAGCTTTCGCGATCAGAGGACGTAAAAAAGGGACTCTTGGCTTCTAAACCATGGGTCGCATGGCAGGCCGTGCATTCGGCCGGGTTCTTCCCTTCGCGATGGGCGAAGGGCATAAGGAACTGAGCGGCCTGATCCTGGTGGCAACTTCCACAGAGATCGGTTACCGGGCCAGCAAGCATGGGTTGGTCGGGTGGCGGCTTGTGAGGCCCCCCGTGACAGTCCATACACGCGACCCTCGCGCCTTCATGCTCCGGACTAAGGCCAATCCAACCCTCGCCATGGGGCGGGTGGCAGCTCACGCAAGCCTCCGACATGGCCTCTCCGTCCTTGGGGTAATTGACAATATTTCCAGGCAAGGGGTCCTCGCGATGGGCCTCGCCGGGACCGTGACAAGCCTCGCAGGAACGCTGGTAGGCATCTTCGCCTTGCGCCTCCAATACTTTGCCGTGGACCTCGAGGCCAAAACCCCGCGTCTCGCTCCGATGGCAGCGGATACAGGCCTTGCGGCCGATCCAGCCCTCGGGAAGCGGCTCATCGGAGGGAATGAAGAATGGGTTGAACAGCAAGAGCGCTTGAATCATTTGCATCATGTCAAAACCTCATCCCTACGGAGCAGCCCAAGCGCGTGACATCGTAATCCGCGGCCGGCCGCGACCGGTCTTCAAAGGTCCATGATTGGACGAAGACATGGAGCCGCGTTTGCGCGGGGCCCTCGGCCTCAAAGCGGAGGTCGCCCATGCCGCTTTTAAGCGGAAGCGTGGCGCCATGATCCTCGAACAGGTTTCCGCCCACAATGAGGCGGTACTTTTTTGAAAACGGCCAATTTACATGAGCGCTATAGACGCGAATGGCGGAATCGTATTGGGAGACGGCATCCGTGGGCGCGGGTGCAAAAAAAAGGATATCGATGCCGGTTCGCAGGTCCGTGCGATTCGCCGCAAGCGTAGCCACCCAACCATTTTTAGAGCGCCAGGACGCGTTCAGACCATGACTTTCAAGGCTTCGGTCAAAGTTGGCGTCCGCAACCGCATTATCTGTCTCCTCGGCAGCGGAATGGAAGCGAAAGG
>JBGTRP010000032.1:0-18771 GCA_041940685.1 Acanthopleuribacteraceae bacterium | reverse complement strand
CGGCATTTTTTCAACCGGGTCAACGATCCCCATGGCCTGCTCTCCAACGAGGTGTATAGCCTGTTCAAGGATGGTTCCGGGCGGGTGTGGGTGGGAACGAGCCTGGGCGGCTTGCACGGGTACCGCGAGGCTTCAGATGATTTCGAGGTTTTCGATTTCGATCCCCCCAACGCGGCCAACCCACGCGACAATGAGATTCGGGCCTTGGCCGAGGATCGTCCGGGCCGGCTCTGGATCGCGCATGGCGGGGTGGGTCTTCACCTGCTCGACACGGAAAGCGGCGCGTTTGAAACCTTCTCCCACGAAATTGATGATCCGGCCAGCCTGAGCCATAACCAAACATCCTGCCTATTGAAGGATCGTCTGGGTAGGGTTTGGATCGGGACCATCGGTGGCGGCCTTAACCTCCGGCAACCGGCCGCGAATGGCTTCCAAAAATTCACGCAAAAGAGCCATGGCCTGCCCAGCAATGCCGTGTACGGCGTGCTCCAGGATGCGGAAGGCGCCATCTGGCTAAGTCTGGGCCATGGGCTTTCCCGCTTCCATCCCGACGAGTTGCGTTTCCGCAACTACGATCTGGGCGATGGCCTGCTCAACAACTCACTGGTTGGCAACGCCTTTTACATGAACGATCAGGGCCATGTTTTTCGCGGTGGTCACGGGGGATTCAACCGCTTCAATCCATTACGTCTGGAAGATAACCCCCATCGTCCCGCGGTCGTCATCACCGCCTTTAAACGGCTGGGGTCCCCGATGCCCGGGGAGATCGACGACGGCGGGGTGGTAGAGCTCTCCTATCGGGATAACTATTTCACCATCGAATACGCGGCTCTGGATTTCACCGATCCCGCCAAGAACCGCTACGCCCATATGCTGGAGGAATTCGACAAGGATTGGAAGCAATCGGAAGAAGGCCGCACCGCGGAATACACCAACCTGGGAGGCGGCACCTATCGTTTTCGCGTCAAGGCCAGCAATAGCGATGGCGTCTGGAACGAGTTGGGCGCCTCGCTGCAGATCCGCATTCGGCCCCCGTTTTGGAAAACCTGGTGGTTTTATTTGTTGGAAGCGCTTGCCGCCGCGGTCATCCTTTTCCTGGGCTTCGCCCACCAGCGCAAGCGGCTTCAGCGCCAGAAAACCGAGGCCCTACGCCAACTGGAGTTGGTTCGCAAGACCGACGAGTTGGAACACGCGCGCCGCATTCAGCTCTCCATGCTGCCCCATTCCAATTACGCCGATGAAAGCATGGAGGTCTACGGTCAAATGCGGACGGCCACGGAGGTGGGCGGCGATTATTACGACTTTTTCCATTTAGACGCGGGCCGATTCTGCCTGTTGGTCGGCGACGCCACCGGGCATGGGTTCGCCTCCGGGCTGGTAGTGGGCATGATCAAGATGGGCGCGGCCATGTGGGCGCTCAACCAGCGGGACGATTTGAGCGGCATGTTGCGGGAGCTGAACCTGGGCCTCAAAAGATCGGTCAAGGAGAAGAGTATGGGCATGAGCCTGGCCGTGGCGGTCATCGATGTAGGCGCCGGGCGCGCCGATCTGGTGTCCGCGGGCATGCCCTTTCCCTACCATTTCCGCCGGCAAGAGGGCCGCTTGCATCCGATTAAGCTCAAAGGCCCGCCACTGGGATTCTTCCGCAATATGCCGGCGCCCTGTGAGTCCCGCACCCTGGAGCCGGGCGATTGCCTGATCTTTCTCAGCGATGGGTTTTGTGAACGATTCGATCCCGATGACAAGATGTGGGGCGGGCATGGCATGGAGCGGCGCTTGGAGCAGATTTGCCTCGAACGCAGGAGCGCCTCGGAGATTGCCGCGGATCTTTTCCAGGACTGTGATCGGTTCGCGCGCGGCAGGAACCACGACGATGACATGACCGCGCTGGTGTTTTGCCTGAAAGCCCCGCCTCGCGCTGAGCTCAATCCAGGATCATGATTAAGGCCCGCCCGTGGCCGGAAAACCCGCTCGTAAGGAATGGCCGGTAAAAATTGGATTGGCATTTCAGAGCTGTCCGGGTAAAAATACTAGGCTTTTGGCGCAATACGCCGGCCGCCCGGTGTCGCGCGAGCCGGGTTTGGGAGCGTCGTATGAAAAAGGATCTATTGGCCGAATTTCACTGGAGAGGGTTGCTCTACGACCAAACCGAGGGCGTTGCCGAGGCCGTGGCCTCCCAATCCCTTACCGGGTACGTGGGTTTCGATCCAACCGCGTCCAGCCTCCATGTGGGCAGCCTTTTGCAGATCATGGGCCTGGCCCATTTGCAGCGGCACGGCCACACGCCGATCGCGCTGGTGGGTGGTGCGACCGGAATGATCGGCGACCCCAGCGGCAAGTCCAAGGAGCGCAATCTGCTCGCGCGCGAGGATCTTGAGCGCAACCAGGCCGGAATCCGGGCGCAACTCGAAAAATTCCTAGATTTTGACCGCGCGGGCAACGCCGCGCGGCTCGTCAATAACGCCGATTGGCTGGCGCCCATGAGCTTCATTGATTTCCTGCGCGATGTGGGCAAGCACTTTCCCGTCAACTACATGCTTGCCAAGGATACGGTCAAACGCCGCCTGGATCAGGATGGGATCTCCTTTACCGAGTTCAGCTACATGCTGCTGCAGGCCTATGATTTCTACCATTTGAGCAGGAGTCAGGGCTGTAACCTGCAAATGGGAGGCAGCGACCAGTGGGGCAATATCACCGCTGGCATCGAGCTGATCCGCAAGCTTGGGGAAAGCAAGGCGCATGGAATCGTGCTCCCACTTGTCACCAATTCCTCGGGCGAGAAATTCGGTAAAACCGTGGATGGCGCGGTATGGCTCGACCCCGAGATGACCTCGCCCTACAGGTTCTACCAGTTCTGGCTCAATACCGATGACAGCGACGCCATTCGCTACCTCAAATTTTTCACCCTCCTGGAAGAAACGGACGTGGCCGAGTTGGCACAATCCCTGGCCGATGCTCCCGAGCGCCGGGAGGCGCAAAAGCGATTGGCCGCCGAGGTGACCCGAACGGTCCATGGTGAAACCGAGCTCGCGCGGGTCATCTCCGCCTCCAAGGCAATGTTCGGCGGAAACCTCGCGGACATGGACGCCAGGAGCGTACAGGAGCTTTTTGAGAACGTGCCCTCCACCGAGTTGGCGCTGAACAGAGTTCAGGGCGAAGGCCTGTCGCTCATCGAATTGTTCGCCGATTGCGGCGTGACCAAGTCCCGGGGCGAGGCGCGGCGCCTGTTAATGGGCGGGGGGCTTTACCTCAACAACGACCGCGTCAGCGATCCCAAATTCATGGTGACCACCGCCCATATCCTCGCGGGCCGGTTCCTGGTCATGCGTAAGGGCGCCAAAACCTACCACCTGGTCAAATTGGTGGAGGGCTGAAGCAAGCCCAAGGCTATCCCGCCGGACCGGTCGTGATGCGCGGGCGGCGGACCTGATTCCGAGCCAACTCAACCATCAACAATTGAGCACCTGTTTGTGCCAACCCAACCAATAGGCCGCCTGGCGGCCCAACGCGGAGGTAGAAGCGTGAGCGGCATTACCGAGTATTTGGACATTTTGCCCCAACCCGAGGAGGCCAACGGGTTTCGCAAACTCAGAGGGGGCCGCGCATCCTTCCTGTTGGGCACCGATTTCCACATCGGCGAGCCCAAGACCCGTGAACGCAGGGTCGCGATTACCCCGGATCAGGCGGGGGTCCTCAAAAACTGGCTCGCCGACCTCGGCATCGGCTTGGACCTGATGGTGGTCGCGGGCGCTGGCGCGCGCGCGGGCTACGAGGATGCCGCCTTTCAGGCCGAGGGCGCCAGGGTTTTGACCGAATCCGAGTTGCCCGAACTCCAATCCGCGCCACAGGTGGTGCATGCGCTCAAGGAACCCACCCACTACGAGGCGACCATACCCGGGCCTTTCCTGCGCATCGGGGCCCTGCATTCCGGCGATTTCAAGCCTGGATGCGGCCTGGCCGAAGTGCTCAAGGCGCGCGCCTATCGCGCGATTTTCGATGGCTCCGCGGTGGGCGGATTCGCCTTTTTGGGGAACTTCCGGGTGAAACCCAAGTTCCGCATCCCCCTGCGTTCCAGCATGTCCGTTTACGCGGGCCGACTCGCGGGCGAGGATGTGGGCGACCGGCTCCAATCCCACGAACGGGTGGTGGTTTCCGGGGGCGGCGTGGTCGGGACCAGTGCGGTGAACGTCCTTTTGGAGCGCTACTCGGAGAAGATCCAGGAGATCCTCATCATCGAAAAGTTTCCGGAGAAATGCGAGCTCTTGCGGCAACAATACCGCCATGACCCAAGAGTGAGGGTGAAGCAGGGTTTTGAAATCGGGGAAGACGATATTCGCGACGCCATGGGGCTCATTCTCACAATTTTCATCCAGGGCAGTGGGGCCACGCCCAAGGTGATCGACATTCCCCGGTTAATGCTGATGAGGGACGGGGGCGATATCGTGGATGTGGCCATTGACGAGGGCGGCGGCATCCGCGTCTCCAAGGATGATCTGATCGATCCGTCGACCGGAGAGCGGCCCTTGGTGAGCGTCGAGGATATCCGCGCAGAGGTAGAGAGTCTGCCAAAAAGGCTCACCTACCACGCGGATAACCATATGCCGCGCCGCCGGCCCCGCGAGGCCTCCGTGGAACACGGAAAAACCGCGCTCATGTACCTGGCCGTGCTGCTCTATCTGTGTGCGGCGCATGACGGGCCCGAGGGCGCCCTGCGCTATATTCTCGACCAGGATTACATCGAACCGCCGAAAACCATTTGCGATGCGCTCGTCCTGGACCTCAAGCATGGGCTGGCCTTTCTCGCGGAAGATCGGGCCACCGTTCTCTACCGGCAGGTGCTCAAAAAATCCGAGGAGATCCGAAAGTACCTCGACGACCAGGGCGTTGACGCGGTCTTTGCCTGATGCCAACTTCAAGCAGCGCATGGGCGGTGAAAGCTCTCCAATCCTGAAGCTTTCCATCGTCGAGCCGTGTCATGTTGCAGTCCTCGTGACATGCCCTGGAAAAGCCCGGTCGGACATTTTCTGGGCAAACCGTGAACCGGTTAGATATCTTCGCCGCGGGCCGATTAGGTCGTCTTTTCGAGGAGATTGCCGAAAATGTTGCCGGGCGCCAGGATTCCCTTGGGGTCGATTTCCCGCTTGATGGAGAGCATGGCCCGAATTTCCTCCTCGTTGTGCTGGTAGCCCAGCAGATGCGCCTTCAATTTCCCGAGCCCATGTTCGCCGCTGACGCCCCCGCCCATGGCCACGGCAAGGCGGCAGTGCTCCAGCAGGAGCTCGCGCGCCGCGCGGTACTCCTCAGCGTCGCGGGCGATGAAATTGAAATGAGGGTGGCCATTGCCGATATGGCCGAAGACCACCCATTCCATGGACGCCTGATCGCGTCTCGCGCGCCGGAACATCTCTTCCAGCCCGTGGAGGGGCACGTACCAGTCGGTGCCAACCTTGCCGCCGCCCCGGCCGCGAAAATGCGCGGCCCGCTCATTGATGGTGGCGGGGATGTGATGGCGCCACTCCCGGAGTTGCTGATGAGCGGCCTCATCACCGGCAAAATGGGCGTGGTCCAACAGATTCTCACACCCCAGATCCGCATATAGCCTTTCCAGGTAGTCGGCCCACAGCGCCATCTTTTCATCTTCGTCGCTGTCGAATTCCTGTTTGATGTAGAGCGCGGCGCCGGCTCTCTCTGGGATGTCGACTCCCTTTTCTCGCAAAATGGCGAGCGCGGCTCCATCCATGTATTCCAGGCAGCGCATCTCAAACGCCGGGTTCTCGTGCAGCAGCACCACCTGCCTGAGCGTTACCTCTTCCGAGGGTAGAAAAAACAACAGGCCAAAGTACTTGGGAACAAAGGGAAGAACCTCAAGCGTGACCTCGGTGATAATCCCGAGGGTACCCTCGCTCCCAATCAGCAAATCCACTTCCGAGCCACGCTCCGTGTAGCCGCAGGTCCCTTTTTTCGCCGAGCCCTCGGCGTGGGGCGCGCGTTCCGCGCGGGCCAGGGTCCCGTCCGCGCCCACGTAAGTGAGTCCGCGCACCCAACGGCGGGTGGGTCCGTATTTGTAGCTATCCTCGCCCGAGGCGTTGGTGGCCACGGTTGAACCCAAAAGGATTTCGCGGCGGCTGGTGGGATCGGGCGGGTAAAAGAAGCCTCGTTGGGTGAGGGCGTCCTGCAGATCGCTTAAAACAATGGCGGCCCCCGCGTCTACCAGCCAGCGTCCGGGCTTTCGCGGATCCTCCCTGCAGCGCCAATTTTTAGAAAGGTTCTCGGTGCTCAACAGGAGATGTTGATCGGTAACGGAAGCGCCGGTAAGCGATGTCTGGTTTCCGCATGGCGTCACACCGATTCCATGGGCGTTGCAATAGGCCAACAACTCCTGAATTTCCTCGGTGCTCTTGGGCCGCGCCAGAGCGCCGGGGCGCGCCTGGAATAGCGCATCGGAGCTATAGCCTTCCAGTACCGCCTCTTCTCTTGTAATCAGCGATTCCAGGGAGTCTGGAAATGGGGGTGGGATCATGTTTCTCTCCGGGCAAAGACCTTGCCTTGCCGCCTGAGCCCGATTATACTTGCCTCGACCGCGCGGGGCCATGGTTGAACCGAAAAATGCCGCCGTACGGACCCAGTACGCGATAAGGAATTTTGCAAATGGCGGGAATTTTCAAAGCATATGATATCCGGGGCGTTTATGGCGAGGTACTGAACAAGGAATTGGGTTATCGCATCGGCCTTGCCTTCGCCAATTTGATCGGGGCTGGCAAGAAGCTTGTGTGTGGCCGCGATGGCCGCCCTCACTCCATCGAGCTTCAAAGCGCTTTTATCGAGGGCGCCCGCGATGGCGGATGCCACGTGGTCGACATGGGGCTCTGCACCACGCCTACCTCCTACTTCGCTTGCTTTTCCGACAACTACGACGGTTCGGCCATGATCACCGCTTCCCATAACCCCGGTAAATACAATGGCCTCAAGTTCTGCCGGGAAAAGGCCACCCCCATCGGCTATTCCGAGGGATTGGATCAAATGGAGGCGGCGATACTTGAAGACCGCCTGATCAAGGCTCCGAGGCGGGGCTCGCTTTCGCAAAAAGACTACAAGGCAGCCTACCTCGATTTTCTGAGCGCATCCGGGCAATTCACGCGTCAATTCCATTTTGCCGTGGATTGCGGCAACGGTATGGGCGGCTTTCTGATCGGCGATTACCTGGATCGGGTGGGCCAAAAGGCCGAGCCTCTTTTCTGGGATCTGGATTTCAGCTTTCCCAACCACGAGGCCAACCCGCTGGATTTCAGCACCCTGCGTTCGCTTCAGGATTTGGTGCTGGAAAAGGGCCTGGAGTTCGGGGTCGCTTTTGATGGCGATGCGGATCGCTGTTTCTTTGTGGATGACCAGGGCCAGGTGGTTCCCGCGGACCTGTTGACCACCCTGATCGCCGTGGATACGCTGAAACGGATTGGGTCGGGCGCCATCGTTTACGATATTCGCAGCTCCAAGGTCGTGGCCGAGCAGATCCTGGCTCACGGGGGCGAGCCCGTGCTCTGTCGCGTGGGGCACTCCTTCATGAAGGCCAAGCTGCGGGAGCATGACGGTCCCTTCGGCGGCGAGCTGGCCGGCCACTTTTATTTCAAGGATTTTTCCTTCGCGGATAGCGCTTTTCTAACCATGATCACGGTCATGAATATCATCGACGCCTCGGGCCTTCCGCTTTCTCGCTTGATCGCGCCCTACCGCAAGTATGTGCCCTCCGGCGAAGTCAATTTCCGCACGGACAGCGCGGATCGATTTGTCGAAAGCGCCCGCGAGCGTTTTCCCGGTGGCGAAATCAACACCATTGACGGCATACGCATCGATTTTTCCGATTGGTGGTTCTCATTGCGGAAATCCAACACCGAGCCACTGCTGAGGCTGGTGGTGGAAGGCGATACCCGGGAGATTATGGAAACCAGGGTGACCGAAATCAAAAACTGGCTTTTTGAGGGCGGCGCCTCGCTCAAGGACTGAGCGCGGCCATATGAAATCCCTCAGAAACAGTTCCCCAATGTCGTCGGGGGTTTCCAAGCTGGAGCGAATGCACTCATTCTAGAGTTTGGCCCGCTTTTGATTAGCGGCCGCGCCTCAGCAGGGAAATGGACAGGCAGTGCAGGAAAAAGGCAAAAGGCACCACGAAACAGGGAAGCCAGATCAGGGGAAAGACCGTGAACGCTTGGGTAGAGGGCTCCGTATGGAAGACGCGCCAGGGTGTGGGCGCGGACAAAACGCCGTGAAAAACCACCGTGGCCAGGATGGCGATGCCCGCGATGTTCCATGCCAAAAGAGTTTTGCGCTTCAGCTTGCCGCCGCGAAAACACCACCAGGCGGCCAGCGGCGCGGTGAGACCCACTAAAATATCGAAATTTCTCCCGGTAAAGGTCATGATCTCTGGCAAGATACCCCGACCGACCAGCAGCCAAAGAATAAATTCCATGTAAATGCGAAAGGACTGCAGCGCAATGATCGCCCGATGGGAGAGAGCGCGGGCCGCCCGCGTCACGGCGGGCAGACAGCCTAATAGGAATCCCGTGGCAATGGATGGCAGGGCGGCCAGCATGAAATGAGGAGGGATCCGAGAAAAGTCCGCGAACACGCCTTGAACCGACAGAAAAGCCGTCAAGGCCAGCCAGGCCAAAATTACGGCGAAGGGCGGTGCGAGCGAACGGCGCGAGCGCTTGAGCCCCAGGGCCAGGGTCACGAGGAGAAAACCAACCAAAATCAGGAACATGAGCGAAATGTCTAGGGGCTGGGTTTGCATTTGGGCTCCTTGCGGTTATTTGGTTATGGTTCTTCGGCATTCGGATCTTGCCACGGGTGTTCTACAGGTTTCACAGAAAAAAACCACATCCACCTCGCCCGAACAGGCCTCGTGGACCAGTCGGATCTCGGTGTCCAGATGCCGGACTCCCCAGGTAAACAGGGCGCCCACCGCGGTGGACAGCTCGCGTCCCTTTGCGGTCAGAGAGTACGAGCTTTGGGGCGGGTGATCCTCACCGACCTGGCGTTGGAGTATCCCGTGGTTTTCCAGGCGCTTGAGCCGTTCGGAAAGTAGGTTGGGCGAGATGCCGGCCAGAGATTGGCGTAGTTGTTGGAACCGAAGCGGCCCGGCCATTAGGTCGCGAACAATTAATAGCGTCCAGCGTTCGCCGACAATTTCCAGGGTCCGCGCCGCGGGGCAGCTTTGTCGGTAGCGTTTCTCCATAGGCCGAATGGTAGTTTAGTTCAAAAAAAATATCAAGTATAAAATTAATATCATATAGCCGCGGCAATACCAAACCGATGAAGCTCGGGTTCCGTTGGCCAAAGGCCCTTGCTTCCGATCTGGTCGGACCGGTTCGCCTGGGCATGGAGGAAGCGCGACAGCGCTTACATTTTCTAATCGGGATCAGGGACCGACGCCGACCGGGCTAGGCGCCCCCGGCTAGGCGCCCCCGGCTCAACTCGCTGGGAAATCAGCCAGGGGAAACGACTCCTGAAGAAACCGAGGGAGGTAGGGTTGTGCCTGCCGCAAAACCCGGGCTCGCGGCCTTAGGCTCGCCGAGGCTTAGGAAATCGTGCCCAACCAGCCCGCGTTGTAGGCGAAAACGCCGATAACCAAAAGAACCGCGACAATCAGCCACAATTTGATAAAACGCCTGAGCAAGCGCCAGGTAAAACCCAGCACCATGAGAATGACCGCCCCGATGGCGGCCCAAATCGCCAAATCCGTCCAAACAATGTTTTCCATGGCACTCCCCTTTATCCTCTATCCATTCTACGCGAACCGGTGTATGCCGTGTTGCATCGGTGCGAGAATTCGCCCGCGCCTCCTCTCTCGGCTTGGCTGGGTCCTCGCGCCGGTTTTTGCCTATGAAACCTTTTCCATGGCCCGATCTCCATTCATTGCCGCGGCCTTCCTCTGACCGGCCCAGGCAATGGCGAGAGCCAGCAGAAAGGGCAACACGCGTTCGATCCAGGTCCCTTGGGCCCATGAAATGGAATAGGCGGTAACGCTCAACAGAAACCCGGTGAGCATCGCGGCCAGGGTATAGGACTTGTCCACGGGTCCCTTGAGTAGAGTCACCAGCAAAAGCGGTCCGAACGCCGAGCCCATGGCCGTCCAGGCGAAAAGCACACGAGAGAAAATTTCGCTGGAGGCGAACAGGGCGACCATGACGGCGCCCGCGCTCAGCAGAAACACGACCAGGCGCGTGTAGAGCAGGCTGTTCCTGGCCGGAATCCCCGGCAGGTCGTGGGTGACGCAGGATGCGGCTACCAGCAACTGGCTGTCCGCGGTGGACATGGTGGCCGATAGGACGCCGGCCACCATGATTCCGCTGATGACCGGGTGAAACAGATTGTTGGCGCCATGCAGAAAAACCATTTCGTTGTCGGCCAAATCCGGGAAGAGCACGCGTCCACAGAGGCCGAGCAGGATCATGCCCAGATAGACGATAAACGCCCAGGAAATGGCGATCCGCCTTCCCATGCGGACCCCGCGCTCATCCCGCAGGGCCATGAAGCGGTTCACCACATGTGGTTGCCCCGGATATCCCAGGCCGATTCCCATGAGGCCCACAACAAAACCAATAGCCCCGGGCGCCGCCATATTGCGAAAGGGGCTGGAAAACCCCTCGATGGGCACTTCCTGAATGGCGGTCCAAAGCGGGGCCGGACCGCCCGTGGCCACAATGGCCGCAATGGGGAGCAGGATCGCTGTCGCGGCCATGACCAGGCCCTGGAGGGAATCGGTGAGACTTACGGCCCAAAACCCTCCGGCCATGGTGTAGAACACGATGATGGCGCTGCCGATTAGAATGCTTTGGCTCGCGGTCAGGTTGAAGGTGTTCTGAAAGGTCTTGCCCGAGCCCTGGAACTGAGCCGCAACATAAAACAGCAGAGAAAAAAGAATGATGCAGGCCGCGGTGATCGCGATCGCCTTGCGGCGGGTGGAATTTCCATCGCCGGCCAGCACATCCGTGACCGTGAGCGCCTGGTCGCGGTGGCTGATGCGCCTGAGCCGTGGGGCCACCAGGCACCAATTCAACAAAAATCCGCTCATGCATGCGGGAAAAAGCCAAAAGGCCGATACGCCCCAGAGATAAGCCGCGCCGCTGACGCCCAATAGGGTCCAGGCCGAGGATGAACTGGCCGATGCGCTTAGGGAAGCCACCCAGGGGCCCATGCCCCTGCCTCCCAGAAAAAAATCGGTTTCATCTTTGTTTTTGCGGCTGGCCGCCACGCCGATTAGGATCAGCACGATCTTATAGGCGAAAAGCGTAATCAGCACTATGGTGGCGTGTTGCATGATGGTTCTGCTTCCTTTCCCTGTCGTCTTGGCGGCTGAAGCGCTTCATTTTGCAGGTTCTTTTTAACGCCAAGATGAGGGTTTGATGAGGCCGAGTCCGGATGCGGGGCGAAACCTGGGGTTTTGGTCTGTTTCTCGTTTCCGGAATCTCGTTTCGGGAGATGTCTGCCGGCTTCCGCGGCGCGACTCCGGGCTGCTGGGCTGGTCGCCCTTTTGCATCCGGTTGGAGACATGCTTCGTCGCGATCGGAGGTGGAGAGGGTGTCGGATGCGTTGCGGGCATTGTATCAAATGTACGCGGGAATCGTGATGCAAGGATGATACTCGTTTCTTTTTGGATTGCCGATTATGCTCATTTGGGCCAAGAGAGTCGGTGAAAAAGCGCCCTTTTGCAATAAATTGCGGCTCATGGCAGCGGAGTCAATCATCTGTTCCATGAAACAAACTGTGTGATCATTTGGAAATTAGAATAGAAAAAGGATGGTTATTTTTGAGAGAGCCAGGAAATGGCATGGTCTATTTTTTTATATTATAAAGGGAGAAAATAACGCGTATAAAAGTATTAATGATTCAAGGTCAAAAAAATAACCAAAAAACGCGAGGAAAAAGAAAGCTATTTTAGTTGCTTATCAAAATTTACTTCGCGAATTTCATTTCAAAAATTTTTTGGAAAATAATTCTAAAAGAACATAAAATTATTTAAAAATTCGCGGATAAAAACACGGCAATCAACCCCTCCTTTTTGTGATATGAAAACAAGAAGAATGATTTGTTACCCGTCCCGAACGAGGCCCGGGAAGGCGAGGTCGAGGGGTGACTCCCGCCTATTCGTTTAAGGCCGCTTTCCAGCGCCAACCGAACCAACCGGGCGTGGGTGACTGCCCCTTGATGGTCACCATGCCGTCGCCCTCGTCCGGGAAGCCATGATTATTAGAGAAACGCCCGAGCGCAATGCGAATGCGTTGCTTGGCCAAACGCTTTTGCGCCTGGTCTTGATCCTTGACGAAGCCAATTTTTTCCGCGAACGCGGCGATCGTGGCGGGCGTGTACAAATCGTCTTCTTCCAGCCGTTCGATGATGCCCTTGTATTTCATGGGTCTGCCAATAGGTCTTCGCATGGCGATTATATTAATTGAGATATAATAATGATGGCAAACGAAAAATAGTGTAAAATTTTATCCTCGAATAATATTTTGTTTGTATTATTATTCAGGCGTTAAATTGTTTGTCCTTGAATTAAGGCTAGTTTTCTTGTTTCTGACGTTATCTTAAATTTTTATATTGATTTTATTTGAGAATTGGCTATAAAAGAAAAAGGTTCTGTGTTCTTATTCGCGGACTGGACATCTTATACAGGTGGGATAAATATGAAAAAAAAGAACAAGATAATTAAAATTTTCGCGGAAGATGAAATGACGCTCATGTCGGTGAATAGTCGCTGGACGCAGGAGGAACTCTTTGCACAAGAGGGTATTTTCTTCCTCAAGGACGTGGTCAAGATTCTGCCCGTGGATCCCGTTAAGGTCAAAAAGAAGGCAAAGGAAATCGTGGAGCGCAATGGCTCGCCCTGGGAGGTCATGGGCGCGCGCAAGGTTTGGAATCACTGGATCGTACGAATGAAGGTCTTCGGTCCTTTTTACCTCAAAAACCTGGTCTCCAAGGTGCGCAAGCTGGAAAGCGATTGGGATGGGAACACCCTGCTCAAACAAAAGGGGCTCTTCTACCTCACCGATGTGTGCAAGCTGATCCCTTTTTCCACCCATCAACTGCGCTACCAAGCCAAGCGCAACCCCAACGCCAAGGAAAATATCGGTATTTACAAAGACGAGGAGATCAACTCCTTCGTGGTGGATATGGAACGTTTTGCCCCGTGGATTTACCGGCTTTGGGAAGGGAACTTCAATAAAGGGAAGGCTTGAGCCTTCGCTGACATCCCGACTAAGCCCTTCGCGGCAAGGGAGCGTATTGGTAGTGGGTCGCCTTTCGTTGTAGGATGGGAGTAGTTGCCTCGGTAGGCGGAGATTCCGCCGATGCGGACATCCCTCCAAGAACGGATGAGAGGCCCCCGAACCCGATATTGCGAAGTATCTCGAAGGGGATGGTTGATGGAGTGGTTGACTTTTGTGGTGGCGGCCTTGTTCAGCCTGGCGGGGGTGCTTTGCATTCTCGCCGTGATCATCGGATTGCCGGGAACCTGGATGTTGCTGGGTCTGGCTCTGATCGTGGAAATCATGGACCGTTGGTACCTGCCCGTGGCGGACCGGCAAACCTTCAACTGGTGGGTGCTGGCGGCCTGTGTATTGCTCGCCGCCCTGGGCGAACTGTTCGAGCTGTTCGCCGGCATGCTGGGTGCCAAAAAGGCGGGAAGCACGAGACGGGGCATGTTCGGTTCGCTGATCGGGGGGATTCTGGGCGCCGTTTTGGGCCTGAGCATACCCATGCCGCTGGTGGGTCCCCTGATCGGGGCTCTCATCGGCACCTTCGTGGGCGCTGTCGTCGGCGAACTGAGCGCGGCCGAAAAAGAAATACATCAGACCTTGAGGCCCGCGACCGGCGCCACAATCGGTAGAATTTTGGGCACCCTTTCCAAGCTGCCCGTGGCGGTCATCGTTTGGCTCTGGCTCTGCGTCTCCGCCTTTTGGCGGTAGCCGACTACCGCCTTATTTGTAAGGCAAACCTCTGACCAGACAGGTATAGGGATCGCGATTGGCGTAAATCCCGGTGACCACTTCGAGTAAGGCCTTGTCGTCCAGTGGCGTCTGCCTCCAGTTCCCATCCTGATCCCGGATGCCCAAGGCGCCCGAATGCACGTCGAATCCGCCGTCCGACTGAAATTGGAAACGGATGAGAAAACGGAGCTTATGTTTGTCCTTGGTCAGACCATAGGTCGGCGCCAGCCGCAAGGCCTTGAGCGCGAGCCCGAATTTGTATTTATTCTTTTCCTCGAAAACGGCGGTCGCCTCGGGGTCGTCGATCAATCCCGTAAACGTGACCATGGTCTTTTGGTTTTCCCCGGTTTCCTGTGTCCAACTCACTTCCTCGAACCAACGGTAACCCTCGAACACGAACCCCAGGGTCGCGAAGGTATTGAAATCCAAATAGCTCGCCTTAACGATCTTTACCGCATCCGCGGGCGGTTGTTGGCTCGCGGAAACGAAGACGAACAGCAGTAAAGCGCGCATGCGGTTGGGCCCCTCCGCCTCGGAAATGAAAGCAAACGCCATCTCCGCACAGAGTTTAGGCTGGCGTCAGTGCCGGGTCAAGTCGGGCGGATGGACTTGCCAATGCCGAACCCCGAGCCGTTGTTCGAATTTTACCTGGCGAAGAGCCGAAACGGCTCGCCCTTAACCGCTAATTGAGCTTGATGCGCACCTTTTCGTAGGGGCTGTCGATTTCGACGAGCACGCCCCGGTACCGTGTCAGCGCCCGCATCATCGCCCTGGTGTCGACCTTCTGAAAATCGTTCTTCTCCAGGGCGCTCACCAGGGTCAGGGGAAGGTTCAGGGTAATTTGGCTCTCTTCCACATCGTCATCGATGGTCACCTGGAATACGCGCCCTATTTTGCGGGCGGAAAAGGATGTGCCGTCTTGTTTCAGGTCAATCTGGACCCGGTCCGCGTCCTCGTGCAACGCTTTGGCAAGGGCGTGAAGATCTATGGAAGAGTTTACGCCTCCCAGATCTTCCAGAACGAACTCATCCTCATCCGAGAGGTAGATTGCGCCCTTCACCAGACTGAACGGCACGGTGACCCGCCGCGTGGGCTCGCCATCCTCGGAAATCAGTACACTGACCGTCTTACAGCCACTCAAAAGCAACGCGCCAATGAACAACAAAGCTGTGGTTTTCACGGTTTCCCTCCCCCTGGGGCAAAATCTAGAACATAAAACGAGCCAACTCCGGTCTGGTTTAGCCCATGCAGACCGAATCTTTCCCTGAACGGGCTGGGATTTCTTTTTGGAGGGATAGGCCATATTACTTGCCGTGGGAGATATTTGCTGGATTTTTCCCGTGAAAATCTTCTCAGTTCGGGTGATATCGCGCAGCATTGGGCGGTGTGGGAGGGTCTTTTCATCAGAAATGCAAGCGACTGATTCTACGTTGATTCGAGCGCTCACGGGCGCGTCCTCTCGATTGGGAGAGGCCTTGGCAGAAACCTTGCTCTACAGCCGGGGGGCGGTTCGCCCCCGGCGCCCGGTTCCCGTCCTTTGAAATGGGATGAGCCGCGTGTCCCATGAAACCTAAAAAGGAGATTCTGGGAAATGGAAAACCTAACCGCAAAAGATATTATGACAACCGATGTTTTCTGCGTTCCTGATAATTGGCCCATATCCGAGGTTGTAAGGGCCTTTTCAGAAAGGAAAATTTCGGGTGCGCCCGTGGTCGATGCCAGAAGCACCATGGTCGGCGTGGTTTCCTGGAAAGATCTCGTTCAAGAAGACGGTTATCAGGCAGCTTTCGGAGATAGCGAGCATTTGGCGGACTATTACCAAAGGACTTGGGAAAAGCCCCTGAATTCCTCGGAGTTTCGTGAGCAAACCTTGAATGCGGATGGAGATCAACCGGTATCGGCGGTGATGACCCCAGCCGTATTCAGCATCCATGAAAATGCGTCTATCGGTGAAATTGCGCGTACCATGCTAAGCGGCCGGATCCATCGGCTGATGGTGATTGGCGCGGAAGATGAGCTTCTGGGAATCGTCTCCAGCATGGACATGTTGAAAGCCATCAGCGAGATGACGTGACTTTCCGCCAGGATGACCCCTGGGCACAAGCTGATCCAGGCCTTGTTGGCGCCGAAAGTTAAATCAAGAGAGAGCCGATGGCCCACATGAACAATGCGCCGCCCAATGTATTGGCAAAATTCACCGTATCGTTGGTCATGTAGCCGTTCCTCTGCAGG
Source organism: Acanthopleuribacteraceae bacterium (assembly GCA_041940685.1). Taxonomy (GTDB): domain Bacteria; phylum Acidobacteriota; class Holophagae; order Acanthopleuribacterales; family Acanthopleuribacteraceae; genus JBGTRP01. The sequence continues at coordinate 2,557 of JBGTRP010000032.1, read as the reverse complement.
GAAGCTCCCAAAACCGAGTCCAAGGTATTGCCGAATACGCCCCCAACTGCCACGCCCAGGGCGATCATCCAAGAAGCGTCGCTTGCCGCGAAGAAGATCGCGGCAATGATCACCGCCCCCAGCGCGCCCAATAGACTGCCCTCCAGGCTGATCACGCCATCCAGGCCGCGCTTGTCGGGGCGAAAGCTGAGAATGTTGACGAAGCGCCGGCCGTAAATATTGCCCAACTCGGATGCCAGGGTGTCCGCGGTTGCGGATGCCAGCGATGCGGCCAGCATGGCGAAGCACAGCCCTTGATATTGCGGGTAACACCAGGCCAGAAAGCCACAACCCGCGGCCACGCCGCCGTTGGAGACCGCGTGCCGGACAGAGCGAATGCCGCGGTTTTCCTGGGCCAGGCCCATGCGACCCTTTTCCTTGCGTTTCCAATGGGAGGCCGCGGAGCCGAGCACGAAGAAACAGAACAATAGCAGGACGCCGGCCAGCCCGCCCCCCAGGAAAATGGCAAAGGCCAACACGCCTCCGGTAAGGCCGCCGGGCACATCGATTTTGCGGGATGCAATGCTGAAAACGGTGAGCAGCAGGACCGCGGCCAAGCCCATGGGCCAGGACGCTGGGAATGGGGGCCAGGCAGAAATGCCCGCTAGGAAAAAAGCCAGGATGCCGGCGGTCAGGGGGACGATAAAGTTGTCGTCGATCAGGCCCTTCACCGTTTCCGTCATGGCCGCCGCCGCGACCGCGGCCAAGATCACCCAAAGCCAGCGATGAAAGGGGATGCCCAAGCGCGATGCTTCCGGTAGGAGGTATATCCAACCCAGGCTGAGGGCGCCGCCGAAAAGCCAGAAAGCCAGCGTGCCCGTCCAGGTTTTTTCGGGGTTCCAAGGAATTCTGGGGCCGCCGACGGCGCGGCCGATCAGACCGGCGAAACCGTCGCCAAAGGCGAGCGCCCCCCAGGCAATGACCAAAAATACTTGTTGGTTGAAAAAGAGCAGGCTGAGAAAAAGCAGCACCGAGGGGTACATGAGGATGCCCAGCGAGAAGCCGCGCGCCCTTTCGTGATCTCGTTCCAATCCGTGGGCGGTGAGCCTGGGCAAAACCCACAAGTTTAAGGCGACCGCCGCGGCGCAAGCCAGGCTGATGAACAGCGGGGGCACCCGTCCCACCAACAGGGAAAAAACCACCATGCCGATGTGAACCGCTTTTCGTTTTGATTCTTGTTGCATTTTAAAACTTTGTCCCCAACTCCCCGAGATTTTTCAGGCTCAGGGTAAGTCTGACGAAATCCTTGTTGCCCTCCTTGCTGGAGTTGAACGGAGATTTCACGTAATTGAGATTGATCGCCAGGCATTGGCCCTGGTAGGTGTAGAGAAATTCCTGGCTCTTGAAGTCGCCCGTTTCGAAATCATAGTCCAGGGCGATGCGCAATTTGGATCGAAGCCTGCCCAGACCCAACTCCGAAATGCCGATAAAGCTCTCCTGTTGAATGTCGGATTGGGAGCGCCGCTTGACATAACCGCCATAACCCCGCCACTCGCCGCGGTTCACACTGCCGAATAGCGAGAAGGTGTCCAGGGTGCCCTTGTCGGGATTGTATTCAAAAATGCCATTGGTTTGAAAGCCGTTCAGGTTCAGCAGCCGGAAGCGGGTATCGATGGGCGGATTGCCTTCCAGTTCCGAGTCGAGCTTGACATCCTGTTTGACCTCCACCTCCATCAGCGGACGAACCCGGTTGGAAGCGCCCAAAAAAAAGCGCGAATTGACCTTCCAGGCGGCTTGCAGGCCGTCCGCCTGGTCGTCGATGCGAATATCCAACTCATCCAAAAACACCGATTCCAGAAAGGGCTCTTCATCGCGGCCGGCGTATTTGGTGATCAATGCCGCGTCCGCATAGTGGACCAACCGCTTTTTACCCAACCGGTAACTTCGGTGGAGACGTGGGCCGACGGTTTCCAAAAAAGCGAAAAGCCCGCCCGTGGTTTCGGCCTTACCCGCCCGCTCCAGGCGGGAATAGGAACCCGTGTAGCCCGCTCCCCAACGCGTGTGAATGAAACGGTTTAAGTTCTGGGATTTTGAAATTTCGCTTTCCAAACCGAAGCGCAGAAGCTCGTCGTCGTACCGGATGGGCCCCAATTCGTCTAGATCAAACACCGATGCGGAGGCATAATTGCGCAGGTAGAAACCCTTCCCAATGGATCGGTTGGGTTGATAGAAGCGTACTTCCGGAAGCCTGGCGATCCCGATGACGCGATCGTCCAATTGGTTGATGGAGAGCACCCGATCCACCTGATCGACGCGGATATACATCGCGTTGCGACCAAAATTCTGGTCGAAACGGGCTCGATAATAATAGTCGCGGATGCGGGTTTGCGCGGTGTCCTTGAGAAAATCACGGTCCACGTTAAAGTCCGAACCATTGTCCACGCGCACCCGCAAATGGCCTTCAAAGATGGGTTGATCATGGTCCCACTGAACGCGGTAGCGCCGTGTTTCCAGTGGTTTTCCACCCTCGAGCGGGACGTTTCCGCTCGCTTGAGCTCGCGCGATGACATCCGCTGCG